>NZ_LGDB01000094.1:0-577 GCF_001279655.1 Streptomyces sp. WM6372
CGCCTGCGGCGGGCACTACGTACGCGGTGAGGCGCTTGTCACCCGGAGTGTCCTCACGCACCACCACCGCACTCTGCGCGACCAGCACGTGATCCGCCAGCACCGCCTCGACCTCACCCGGCTCGATACGGAAACCCCGCACCTTCACCTGACCATCGGCACGCCCCACGAACTCCAGAACCCCGTCCGCAGACCACCGCACCACATCACCGGTCCGATACATCCGCGAACCCGCCACCACCGCGAACGGATCCGCAACGAACCGCTCCGCCGTCAAACCAGCACGACGCACATACCCCCGAGCCACACCCGAACCACCGATATACAGCTCACCCGCCACACCCACCGGCACCGGAGACAAACCCGCATCCAGCACATACACCCGCGTGTTGTCCATCGGCCGACCGATCGGCACCGACCCACCCACAACCGCACCCACCGGAACCTCGTACTGCGTCGCACACAAGGTGATCTCCGTCGGCCCGTACAACACCCGCACCACCGTGCCCGGACACGCCTCCACCACCCGCCGCACCGCCACCGGCGACACCACATCACCACCCGTCAACACCTCACG
>NZ_LGDB01000095.1:0-512 GCF_001279655.1 Streptomyces sp. WM6372
TCGCCGGTTCGGCTTCTGCTGCGACGTCGCCGGTGTCGATGGATGCGGGTGCGACGCATGTGGCGTTTGTGGATGGCGGTGGGAGTGTTGCGAATGACTGGGTGAGTAACGGTGCCTGGCAGGGTCCGTCGGGGATCGGTGGTAAGGCTCGGGCGGATTCGCCGGTGGTTTTGAATGCGGGTGCCGATCACGCGTTCTTCATCGATGCCGACGGCAATGTGATGAACGACTGGGTGAGTAACGGTGCTTGGCAGGGTCCGTCGGCGATCGGTGGCAAGGCCCGGCCCGGTTCGCCGATCGCGACCAACGCGGCCGGCACGCTGGTGGCCTTCGTGGACACCGACGGCAATGTGGTGAACGACTGGGTGAGCAACGGTGCTTGGCAGGGGCCGTCGGGTCTGGGCGGTAAGGCCCGTGGGGATTCGCCGCTGGCGTTCAATGCGGCCGGTGACCACATCTTCTTCATCGATGCCAACGGCAGTGTTGCGAATGACTGGGTGAGCAATGGTGCC
>NZ_LGDB01000096.1:0-492 GCF_001279655.1 Streptomyces sp. WM6372
GGTCCGGATCCGGCTCACCAGCCGCGTCGCCAGCAGCGAATGCCCACCCAGCTCGAAGAAACCGTCATCGATCGACACCGACTCCACACCCAGGACCTCGGCGAACAGGCCGCACAGGACCTCCTCCCGCGGCGTGCGCGGTGCCCGCCCCGACGCGTCCGAGGTGTACTCGGGAGCCGGCAACGCCCGCCGGTCCAACTTCCCGTTCGGCGTCAACGGCAAGGCACCAAGGGCAACGAAAGCCGACGGCACCATGTAGTCCGGCAGCCGCTCCGCCACGTGCCCGCGCAGGACAGCAGCGTCGAAGTCCGCGGTCGCAGCCACGACGTAGGCGGTGAGGCGTTTGTCGCCGGGCCGGTCCTCCCGCACGACGACGGCCGCCTGGACGACCTGCTCATGACCAGCGAGAACGGCCTCGATCTCACCCGGCTCGATACGGAAACCCCGCACCTTCACCTGACCGTCAGCACGCCCCACGAACTCCAGAACCCC
>NZ_LGDB01000097.1:0-489 GCF_001279655.1 Streptomyces sp. WM6372
GGCCTGCAATCCCTGCCCTCCGTCGCCTGGGTACCCCCCGCCGTCCTCTGGTTCGGCCTCAACGACGCCATGATGTACACCGTCATCCTGCTGGGCGCCGTCCCCTCCATCGCCAACGGCCTCGTCTCCGGCATCGACCAGATCCCCCCGCTCTTCCTGCGCGCCGGCCGCACCCTCGGCGCCACCGGCCTGCGCGGCGCCCGCCACGTGATCATGCCCGCCGCCCTCCCCGGCTACCTCGCCGGCCTCAAGCAGGGCTGGGCCTTCTCCTGGCGCTCCCTCATGGCCGCCGAAATCATCGCCAGCTCCCCCGACCTCGGCCTCGGACTCGGCCAACTCCTCGAAAACGGCCGCAACAACATCGACCTCCCCGGCGTCTTCCTCGCCATCATCCTCATCCTCGTCGTCGGCATCGCCATCGACCTCCTCATCTTCAGCCCCGTCGAACGCTGGGTCCTGCGCACCCGCGGCCTGCTGGTCAAGGGCTGA
>NZ_LGDB01000098.1:0-486 GCF_001279655.1 Streptomyces sp. WM6372
TACCTCATCAAGGCGGCTCGCTCCGCTCGCCGCGCGCGTTCCCGGCTCACCGCCGGGCCCCGACGCTCCGTGCCTTCGGCACCCGCTCTGGGCCCGGCTCCGCCGGACGCGCGGCTGATCGAGCACGCCAGATGCGAGACGGTAGCCGCGGGACGGGCCGGATCGGCTCACGGCCTTTGCCTCGCCCCACCTGGAGCGGGTATCGGATCGAACGAGCCTTCACCGGGCCATCCGATCCCAGACTCAGCCTGCCCAGCCCACCCCTCATGGCGGCCGTCCTCCCCGGCCTAGCCGTACTCCCCGGCCTAGCGGTATGCCCGGTCAGAACGATGCCTCCGGCGGGGGCGCTCCGGCTCCGGGATGACGGGGGCCGGTCGAGCGGGTGCGGGTTGGTTTGTGGTGGGGGTGGGGAGCTGTCATCCCGCCTGCCGTCGACCCAGGCAAGCCATAGCAGACCAGGCTTCTGGGGCCCAGGTCGTTCGTCCA
>NZ_LGDB01000099.1:0-480 GCF_001279655.1 Streptomyces sp. WM6372
GGTCGGGGGTGCGGGGCCAGGGGGTGGCGTGGGCTTGGACGTGGAAGGGGCTGTTGGTGAAGTCGATGTCGGGGTTGCCGCGCTGGTAGTTCAGGGAGGGGGGCAGGAGTTCGTGTTCGAGGGCGAGGGTGGTCTTGATGAGGCCTGCGATGCCGGCGGCGGCGTCGAGGTGGCCGATGTTGGCCTTGACCGATCCCAGAGCACAGGAGCCGGCACCGCCGAACGCACGCGACAACGCCTGCACCTCGATCGAATCCCCGATCACGGTGCCGCTGCCGTGCGCCTCGACGTAGTCGATGTCCTCGGGACCGACCTCCGCGGCGGCCAGCGCCTCGGTGATCACATCGGCCTGACCGCCGACTGTCGGTGCCGTGAAGCTCGCCTTGACCCCGCCGTCGTTGTTGACGGCCGAACCCCTGATCACGGCGTGGATGGTGTCGCCGTCGGCCAGCGCGTCCTCCAGCCGCTTCAGCACCACCA
>NZ_LGDB01000100.1:0-467 GCF_001279655.1 Streptomyces sp. WM6372
TGGACGAACGACCTGGGCCCCAGAAGCCTGGTCTGCTATGGCTTGCCTGGGTCGACGGCAGGCGGGATGACAGCTCCCCACCCCCACCACAAACCAACCTGCACCCGCCCGACTGGCCCCCGTCATCCCGGAGCCGGAGCGCCCCCGCCGGAGGCATGGTTCTGACCGGTGCATGGCGTGCGGCCGGGGTCGCAGGACGTCATGAGGGGTGGGCTGGGCAGGCTGAGCCTGGGATCGGGTGGTGCGGTGAATGCTCGCTCGATCCGATGCCCGGCCCAGGTGGCGAGGCAATTGCCGTGAGCCGATCCGGCTCGTCCCGCGGCTACCGTCTTGCATCTGGCGTGCTCGATCAGCCGCGCGTCCGGCGTAGCCGGGCCCAGAGCGGGTGCCGAAGGCACGGAGCGTCGGGGCCCGGCGGTGAGCCGGGAACGCGCGCGGCGAGCGGAGCGAGCCGCCTTGATGAGGTA
>NZ_LGDB01000101.1:0-466 GCF_001279655.1 Streptomyces sp. WM6372
CGACGACCTGGCCGGCCTGGAAGCAGGCCTCGACGCCCTCGACGCCGTCCAGACCCACCGCACCCCCACCCGCGAGGTCCTCGTCAAGAAGGTCCTCCCGCCGTTCATCGCCATCGGCCTCGTGCTGCTGGTCTGGCAGATCCTCGTCACGGCCAAGGTCACCGACGAGACCAAGCTGCCCGCCCCGTCCGCGGTCTGGGACAGCCTGTCCCAGATGTGGCTCAAGGGCACCCTGCTGGAGGTCATCTGGACCAGCGTCTCGCGCGGCCTGCTCGGCTTCCTGCTCGCCCTGGCCATCGGTACTCCGCTCGGACTGCTCGTCGCCCGCGTCACATTCGTCCGCGCCGCGATCGGCCCCATCCTCCAGGGCCTGCAATCCCTGCCCTCCGTCGCCTGGGTACCCCCCGCCGTCCTCTGGTTCGGCCTCAACGACGCCATGATGTACACCGTCATCCTGCTGGGCGCC
>NZ_LGDB01000102.1:0-466 GCF_001279655.1 Streptomyces sp. WM6372
CGACGACCTGGCCGGCCTGGAAGCAGGCCTCGACGCCCTCGACGCCGTCCAGACCCACCGCACCCCCACCCGCGAGGTCCTCGTCAAGAAGGTCCTCCCACCCGTCCTGGCGGTGGGCCTGGTCCTGCTCGTCTGGCAGGTCCTGGTCTCCCTGAAGGTCACCGAGGAAACCAAGCTCCCCGCCCTGTCCGCCGTCTGGGACAGCCTGTCTGACATGTGGGTCAAGGGCACCCTGCTGGAGGTCATCTGGACCAGCGTCTCGCGCGGCCTGCTCGGCTTCCTGCTCGCCCTGGCCATCGGCACCCCGCTCGGACTGCTCGTCGCCCGCGTCACATTCGTCCGCGCCGCGATCGGCCCCATCCTCCAAGGCCTGCAATCCCTGCCCTCCGTCGCCTGGGTACCCCCCGCCGTCCTCTGGTTCGGCCTCAACGACGCCATGATGTACACCGTCATCCTGCTGGGCGCC
>NZ_LGDB01000103.1:0-453 GCF_001279655.1 Streptomyces sp. WM6372
GGCCGGGGTCAGGTGGTGGATGTCGGTGAGTTTGAGGTGCTGGTGGGGCAGGAGGGCGCTCTGTTCGTCCTGGAGGCGTACGAGTGCCTCTCGTACGGATTCCGCCGGCTTGAGGCGCACCCGTACGGGAACGGTGTTGATGAACAGGCCGACCATCGACTCGATGCCGGGGATCTGGGCCGGGCGTCCGGCGACGGTCGCACCGAAGACCACGTCGTCCTGGCCGGTCATGTGCCCGAGCAGCACCGCCCACGCCTGCTGGACCACGGTGTTCAACGTGACCCCGCAACTCCGCGCCGCAGCCGTCAGCGCAGCGGTCAGCTGCTCCGGCAGACGCACCGTGACCCGCTCGGGAGCCACCGGTACCCGCCCCGCACGCACCGGCGCGAGCCGGGTCGCTTCCTCCACACCCGCCAGGGACCGCCGCCACGCCTCCTCGGCCGCACCACGATC
>NZ_LGDB01000104.1:0-112009 GCF_001279655.1 Streptomyces sp. WM6372
GGGCACGGGCATCGGGGTGGGGGAGGGCATGCTGAGGTGTCGTCGGCCAAGGGCGTTCGTCCGGTCGGCCATTCGACCGCTGCCGCCGACCGTCGGCTGCCTGCCACTGACCGCCGACCGTCGTTCGATCCCCGCCCACCGGGAAGCAACGGAGACCCATGGCCACGCCCGCCGCCCCCGAAGCCACCGCCGCGACCCTGCTGCGCCGCCCCCAGATCTGGGTGGTCCCCACCATCCTCACCGGACTCCTCGCCCTGCTGCTGTCCCTGCTCTACATGGGCGGCATCGTCGATCCCAACGGGCACCTCCGCGATCTGCCGATCGCTCTCGTCGACGACGACACCGGAGGGCAGGACCTCGGCGGGCGGATCACCGCCGCCATCGCCTCCGACACCGCGGGCGGCAAGGTCGACTGGCGCGTGATGACCCGCGCCCAGGCCGAGGACCAACTCGACTCGGGGAAGGTCTACGGCGCACTGGTGGTCCCGGCCGGCTTCTCGGAAGCCGTCACCGCGCTGACCACGTCCGGGGCCACCCACCGGCCGACCATGATCGTGCTCACCAATCCCGGCAAGGGCAGCCTCGGGTCCTCCCTGGCGAGCCAGATCAGCACCAAGGCGGCCCACGGTGCCTCGCAGTCGGTCGGCCGCCAGCTCACGCAGGCCGCCGGCGCGCAGGCGAGCCCTACGACGAAGGTGTTGCTCGCCGACCCGGTCGACGTGGTCACCCAGGTCGGGCACCCCCTCGGCGCCCACACCGGTCTCGGCCTGTCGGCCTTCTACTACACCCTGCTGCTGGTCCTGGCCGGGTTCATGGGTGGCAACGTCATCAGCAACGGCGTCGACACCGCCCTCGGCTACGCCGACAACGAGATCGGCCCGTGGCACACCCGGCGACGGACCGTACCGATCAACCGCACGCAGACGCTGCTGCTCAAGATGGTGATGACCGCGGGCATCACACTGCTCAGCTCCGCACTGGTGATGCTGGTCTGCATCACGATCCTGGGGATGGACGCCTCCCACCTGCCGCTGCTGTGGATCTACTCCTACTGCGCGGCCCTCGCGGTCGGCCTGGGCGTCCAGGCCATCAACGCCGCCTTCGGCGGGATCGGCCAGCTGGTGTCCATGTTCGTGTTCATCGTGCTCGGCCTGCCGTCGTCGGGCGCGACCGTCCCCCTCCAGGCGGTCCCCGCGTTCTACCGGTTCCTATCCTACTTCGAACCGATGCGCCAGCTCAGCGACGGTGTACGCGCGATCCTCTACTTCGACGCGCGTGGCGACGCCGGCCTGATGCGCTCGTGGATCATGATCGGGATCGGCATCGTCCTGGCACTGCTGTTCGGCTTCGCCATGACGGCGTACTACGACCGCAAGGGCCTCAAGCGCCTCACGCCCCAGCCCGTGTGAACCGGACGGCCGGTCAGCCGGTGCGGCGGGCGGGTGGATGCGGTGCGCCTTCCAGGAGTTCCCGTACCAGTCCACCGACCTGCTCCGTCTCCAGCAGGAATCCGTCGTGCCCGTACGGGGAGCGGACGACCCGGACGTCGTCCGCGGACGGAATCCCCTCCGCCAGTTCCTCCTGCTGCGCGAGGGGGTAGAGGCGGTCGGAGTCCACCCCGACCACCACCGTCCGGGCCCGTACCCGGCCGAGGGCGGCGCGCGTACCCCCGCGGCCCCGTCCGATGTCGTGGGTGTTCATGGCCTCGACCAGGGCCACGTAACTGGCCGCGTCGAACCGCCGGACGAGCTTGGCGGCCTGGTGGTCGAGGTACGACTCGACGCCGTACCGGCCGCCGAGCCAGGGCTGCTCCCCGTCCTGGGCCTCGTGGCCGAACCGGGTCTGCAGTTCCCCGGCCGACCGGTAGGTGATGTGTGCGATGCGGCGGGCGATGCCCAGACCCGTGTGCGGCCCCCGCCCGGGTCCGGCGCCGTGGTAGTCGCCGCCCCGCCAGTCGGGGTCGGCGCGGATCGCGTGCAACTGCGCGCCGGCCCAGGCGATCTGCTCCGCGCTCGCCGCTGCCGGGCAGGCGAGCAGCAACAGCGCGGCCACGCGCCGGGGTTCCCCGACCGCCCACTCCAGCGCCCGCATGCCGCCCATGGAGCCGCCGATCACCAGGGCCCAGCGCCCGATGCCGAGCGCGTCGGCGAGTCCGGCCTCGGCACGTACCTGGTCGCGCTGGGTCAGACGGGGGAAGGCGCCGCCCCAGGCGTTCCCGCCGGGGCCGGTGGAGGCGGGCCCGGTACTTCCCTGGCAGCCGCCCAGTACGTTCGGCGCCACCACGAACCACCGGTCGGTGTCGAGTGCGCGGCCCGGGCCGACGAGGGCGTCCCACCAGCCCGCGGTCGGGTGGCC
The DNA here is from genome assembly GCF_001279655.1 of Streptomyces sp. WM6372. NCBI lineage: Bacteria > Bacillati > Actinomycetota > Actinomycetes > Kitasatosporales > Streptomycetaceae > Streptomyces > Streptomyces sp. WM6372. The sequence continues at coordinate 2,356 of NZ_LGDB01000104.1, forward strand.
GGGGCCGGCGGCGCCGGCGACGTGGCTGTCGCCGGTCAGCGCGTGCAGGACGAGGACCGCGTTCGAACGGTCGGGCGCGAGCCGCCCCCAGGTCTCGAACGCCAGCCGTACCCCCGGGAGCTCGCCGCCCGCCTCCAGCACCAGCGGTTGCGTGCGCCGGTACCACTGACGGCGCCCGGACGGGTCCCCTTCCCGCCACGCACCGGTGGCGGGAAGGGGGACCGTGGTGGCCGGGGCCGCCCCGGCCGGGTTCAGGACGCTTCCTTCGCGGCGCGGAAACCGGCCTCCAGGTCGGCCTTCAGATCGGCCGCGTTCTCGATGCCGACCGACAGGCGCACGAGCCCCGCAGTGGTGCCGGTGGCGGCGAGCTGCGCCTCGTCGAGCTGGCTGTGGGTGGTGGACGCCGGGTGGATGACGAGGCTGCGTACGTCCCCGATGTTCGCGAGGTGGCTGAACAGCTCCAGTCCGTCCACGAACCGCCGACCCGCCTCGACGCCTCCGCGCAGCTCGAACGAGAGGACGGCGCCGGCACCGCGCGGGAGGTAGCGGCGCGCCGCTTCGTGCCATCGGTTGGACGGGAGGCCGGGGTAGTGCACCGCCGAGACCTCGTCACGCTGTTCGAGCCACTGCGCCAGTGCCAGGGCGTTCGACGAGTGCCGCTCCAGGCGCAGGCTCAGCGTCTCCACGCCTTGCAGGAGCAGGAACGCCGAGTGCGGTGCGATGGCGGGGCCGAGGTCGCGCAGCAGTTGCACGCGCAGCTTGACCGCGTACGCGCCCGCGCCGAGGGCGGGCCAGTAGCGCAGGCCGTGGTAGCTGGGGTCGGGCTCGGTGAATTCGGGGAAGCGCTCGGAGTGCGCGCCGAAGTCGAAGGTGCCCGCGTCGACGACCACGCCGCCGATGGTGGTGCCGTGGCCGCCGAGGAACTTGGTGGCGGAGTGGACGACGACGTCCGCACCGTGCTCGATGGGGCGCAACAGGTACGGCGTGGGAACGGTGTTGTCGACGATCAGAGGTAGTCCCGCCGTGTGCGCGACGTCGGCCACGCCCCGGGTGTCGAGTACGTTGCCGCGCGGATTGCCGAGGGTCTCCGCGAACAGCGCCTTGGTGTTCGGCCGTACGGCCGCCCGCCAGGCGTCGAGGTCGTCGGGGTCCTCGACGAAGGACACCTCGATGCCGAACTTCGGCAGGGTGTGCCGGAACAGGTTGTACGTGCCGCCGTAGAGGGAGGCGCTGGAGACGATGTGGTCGCCGGCCGAGGCCAGGTTCAGGATCGCGAGGGTCTCCGCGGCCTGCCCGGAGGCGAGGGCGACGGCCGCGACGCCGCCCTCGAGGGCGGCGACGCGCTGCTCGAAGGCGTCCTGGGTGGGGTTGTGGATGTGGGTGTAGATGTTCCCCGGTTCGGCGAGGGAGAAGAGGTCGGAGGCGTGCTGGGTGTCGCGGAAGACGAACGAGGTGGTCTGGTAGATCGGGACCGCGCGAGCGCCGGTGGCCGGGTCCGGGGTGGTGCCGGCGTGGAGTTGCTTGGTCTCGAAGGACCAGGCGGGCGTCTGGGGTCCGGCGGGCTCGCTCTCGGGGGTGTGGCCCGCGGTGACGGCGTCGATGGGCTGGCTCATGGGTCTCCTCGGCGGTGGGTGCGGACGGCGGGGCGGGTGGCCACGGGATGCCGCACGGGAGGCGCGGCGGGGCCTGCGCGGGTTGCGGGGGCGGCGGAGCCGGCGCGGGTGGTGCGCGGGGGAGTTCACCTCAAGGCCGTGGCCCGCCACGTGACCCGCCCGTCCGACAGCCGAGGCCTCAGCGGGCTCGGCCGGCGGGTACGACGGGACGAGGTACTACGGGACCACGTACTGCGGGTGTACGGGGTGCGAGGTGAGGAGCGCGGGGCGGTGCCGCGCGACGCCGCGTCAGCCGGTGACGGGACAACCCGTGGTCGTGACACGCACGTAGTCGACGTGGCGACGGGTCACGAGTACGGTCATGCGCCCAGATAACCACAGACGGGGCGGGGCGCACCAGGCCTCTCGGCCGAACCGGTGGGACGCACCACCGCACCCGCACCGAGGGGGAGTTCGTCGGCGAGAGGCGGGCAGCGCGTCGGACTTCACCGGGCTGGCTGGTGCGCCCGCGGGCAGGGCCGGGTAGAGGTCGCCGTAGGTGTTGGTGGCGAAGACGCTGCGGCCGGATGCGATGACGGTTCACCGCCGGCTTGCCGGGGGCGTCCGGCAAGCCCCGCCAGTCGGGCCCGGCCGCACCATGCGGGTCGGTCCGCGGCTGCATGTCATCAGCCGGACTGCCGAAGGGAGTGATCCGCAGTCAACTCCTCGTAATACTGCGCCACTTCTTTTCATCCATGTTGCGGATTCCTGTGTCATCCGTGTCGGCACGTATCGGGATCTTGTCCTTCCCGTGAAGAGGCGGGTGGCGAATCCGACATGAGTGGCCGAACCGCCATTTGCGCCCCGTGACATGTCCACGGAGCTCTGAGAGTCTCCCTGCTCATCAAGGCATTCCTCCTTGCAGAGGTGGACGGCGATCCCGTCCAACTCCCCACGACTCTCTGGAGAAATCGCATGTTCTCGCGTTCCCCCGCCGCCGGCACGGCGCGCCGTCTCGCCCTCGTGTCCGGCGCCGCAGTCCTCACCGGCTCCCTGCTCGCCGCCGGCGCCTCCGCCGCCTCAGCGGGTGCCGTTCAGGAGCACGGCGACGCCAACTCGCCTGCGGCCACAGCGGTTTCGCTCAGCCTCGGCGCAGAGGAGCAGCTGGTCGTCAAGGACGTCATCAAGGACGCCGACGGCACTGTCCACACCCGCTACGAGCGCACCTACGCCGGTCTTCCGGTGCTCGGTGGCGACCTCGTCGTCCACCGTGCCGCTGACGGCGCCGTCAAGGCCGTCACCAAGGCCACCGAGGCCGACATCAAGGTCGCGTCACTCACTCCGAAGCTGACCTCGACCGCCGCCAATTCCGCCGCAGTCCAGGCTGCCGAGGCCGCGGACACCACGGGTGCCACCACCGGCGACGCCCCGCGCAAGGTCATCTGGGCCGCCGACGGCAAGCCCGTCCTCGCCTACGAAACCTTCGTCACCGGCACCCAGCGCGACGGAGTCACCCCGAGTCGACTGCGCGTCGTCACCGACGCCAACACCGGCCGGAAGCTTTACGAGGCCCAGCTGATCACCGACATAGCCGACGGCATCACCGCCGGCAGCGGTTCCGCGGCCGCCAAGCCGAGCGGCGCCGCGGCCGCCGCGGTCGGTACCGGCGCCAGCCAGTACAGCGGCACCGTGAGCCTCAACACCACCAAGTCGTCGAAGGGTTACAACCTCGTCGACAGCGTGCGCGGCGGATCCAGCACTGTCGACCTCAAGCACCGTACGGGCGGCACGGGCACCGTCTTCTCCGACGCCGACAACGCGTGGGGCAACGGCAGCCCCGCCAACAACCAGACCGCCGCCGTGGACGCCGCCTACGGTGCCGCCCAGACCTGGGACTTCTACAAGAACGTCCTGCACCGCAACGGCATCAAGAACGACGGACGGGCTCCGGTCTCCCGGGTGCACTACGGCAACGCCTATCAGAACGCCTTCTGGGACGACCAGTCCTTCACCATCACCTATGGCGACGGCGCGAGCAACCAGCACCCCCTGACCCAGCTCGACGTGGCCGGCCACGAGTTCAGCCACGGCGTCACCTCCGCCACCGCGAACCTGCAGTACTCCGGCGAGTCCGGCGGCCTGAACGAGGCCACCTCGGACATCTTCGGCACCGCAGTGGAGTGGAACGCGAACAACGCCCAGGACCGGGGCGACTACCTCCTCGGCGAGAAGATCGACATCTTCGGCAACGGCAAGCCGCTGCGCTACCAGGACAAGCCGAGCAAGGACGGCCGCGGTTCGGCCGACTACTGGAGCGCCGGCGTCGGCGACCTCGACGTGCACTACTCCTCCGGCGTGGCCAACCACTTCTTCTACCTGCTGTCCGAGGGCAGTGGCGCGAAGGACATCAACGGCGTGCACTACGACAGCCCGACCGTGGACGGCTCCACGGTCACCGGCATCGGCCGCGACAAGGCGGTTCAGATCTGGTACAAGGCGCTGACCGCGTACTTCACGTCCACCACCGACTACCACGGCGCCCGCGAGGGCACCTTGAAGGCGGCCACCGACCTCTACGGCGCGAACAGTGTCGAGGCCAAGGCGGTGAGCGCCGCCTGGGCCGGCGTGAACGTCAAGCCCTGACCTCTGAACCACGCGGCGCCGCACCGGTTGCACACCGGTGCGGCGCCGCCGCGATGGCCCAGGGCTGCGCCGCCGCCCGCACGCCGTTGTAGAACTGGCGCTGTCGGTCAACCAGGTCAGCCCGGCGACCTCGCCGGCCCGCCCGATCAGACTTCGCCGCGGCTCAACGCGGTCGCAAGTACGCGAGCGGCATCGGCAGAGGACCGGCCGGGTACCGAGTCGGACACGACGTCCTCCTCAGTGTTCTGGCGCGGAACGAAGAGGGCCACCAGCGCGCCGAAGACGGCGACGCCGGCGAAGGCATAGAACGCGCGGTGCGGCGAGATCCCGGCGCTCATGAGGGCTCCGCCGACGAGGGGCCCGCCGATGCCGCCGAGCCGGCCGAACCCGGCACACCAGGCGACTCCGGCAGCGCGGGCCTGCGTGTCGTAGTAGTTCGCGACGAAGCCGTACACCAGGACCTGGGTGCCGATCGTGCCGATTCCGGCCACCGCGACCAGAGCCAGCAGAGCACTGAGAGGCAGCCCCAGGGGAAGAAGCGTCAGGGAGACGGCGGCCAGCACGAACGTCGACGTGATGACGCGCTGCGGGCCCGTCCGGTCGGCGGCCCGGGAAGCGAGTACCCCACCGATGACCGCCCCGCCGTTGAGGGCGAGCAGGAAGACCAGTGCGTAGGACTTGCCGAAGCCGCTCTGTCCCATGATTTCGGGCAGCCACGTGTTCAGGGCGTAGGTGAGCAGGAGACCGGAGCAGCTCATCAGACCGAGCAGCACCGTGGGCAGGGCGTAACGGCGGCTCGCCAAGGCGGCGTAACCGACCTTCTTGTCTTCGGCGGCCCGTGCCGACTCGCTCAGGGGGACTCCGGTGCGCTCGGCGAGCAGGTGGGCCCGCTCGGTGTGCCCGCGCGCCAGCAGCCACTTCGGGGACTCGGGCAGGCGCAGCAGCGTGACCGGCAGGAGGACCACGAGGGGGGCCGCGCCGAAGAGGAACAGCGTGCGCCAGCTGTCCCCGCCGGACGTGAGGAGGGCCATGACCGCGGCGAGGACACCGCCGACGGGGACGCCGCTGTAGACGATCGCGTTGTAGACGTTGCGGCGGTGGGGGGCGGTGCGAACTCCGCGATCATCGCGGCGGCGGTGGCCACCAGGGCGCCCACCCCGATGCCGGTGAAGAAGCGCAGGACGCCGAACACGGTGATGCTCGTGGCGAATGCGCTCAGCCCCATGGCGACGGAGAACCAGATGATCCCCGCAATCATGATGCGACGCCGTCCGATGTGGTCGCCGATCGCCCCGGCGATCAGTGCGCCGGCCATGACGCCCATGAGCGCATAGGAGCCGAGCGCGCCGGCCTGGGCGACGGACAGGTGGCCGATCTGGCTCGGGTCGCGCAGGAATGCGGGCACCACGGTCCCGTAGACGACCAGGTCATAGCCGTCGAAGACCAGCGTGATGGTGGTGATGGCGACGATCCAGCGCAGCGTCGTGCGGTGCTGCGGTCTTATCTTTGTGTGCGGTGAGGTGTTCATCGGGGAGCCCCAGTTGTGTGAGCGTACGGGTGTGCTTCCGCCGGCCCGGCGGTATGCGGTATCGGGTCGTGGAGGGAACCAGCCTGTGTTCAGCCGAGATCTCCACCGGGGACGGGCAGGACCGCTCATTTCAGACGTGGTGTCGTGTCGACGACACGGTGCATGTGGTCGTTCTTGAGGCCGGCCCCCTTGCGCGTGAAACCAGTTGAACGTACGCCCAACGCATCACCGTTGAGGCCGGTGATCTTGACATTGGTCATGTTGTGCCCTGTCCGGGGCTCGGGCAGCCGGCGATGCGGGGAAGGGCAGGAGCGACTTGACGCCGCGGGACCGCAGTCCCGCGGCCCCTCAGCGGGCGCCGCCCGGGCGGCAGCCCGTCGCGCGGGCGGGCCTTCCGCATGACGCCGGGAAGGGCTGCATGCGGTGGGGCCGGGCGCTCGGGGGTGATCCCCGGATGCCGAACCGGCAGGCCCGCCCCGCCCCTGGGTCCTCCGATCGCCGCGTGGCCTCCGTCGGCCCAGCGCGGCGACGGCTGGACCGGTCATGTTCATCGGGCGGTTTCAGAAGCCGTCAGCAACGGCCTTGTGTCGGCGGTGCACCAGACGATCGCGCGGGATCACCGCGATGAGCAGGGTGCCGAGGACGGCACCCTCGGCTCCGGCGCCCAGTTGGGTGCTCCACACGGGCGACGGCACCGGCAGCACCAGCAGGCCCACCGCCAGTGAGGTGGCCACCGCCCACACCATGCCGCGGGTCCTGGCCAGTCCGCCGGCCAGCGTCCCGGCCGCCGCGGCTACCGTGATCGGGGTGAGGAGGTGCGGGGATGCCAGCACGTCGACGCCGCGCTGATGTGCCCACCAGGTGTAGGCGGGCGGCAGCAGGACCGCCGTGAGCGCAGTGGCAACCAGCACCGGAGCGAGGGCACGCCGAGTCGACGGGTCCGGCACAGCCACGTACCCGGCCAGGCGCCATCCGTGGATCACACCGGCCAGCGGTACCCCCAGCAGTACCGCGAGCAGTGCGAGCAGCCACCATGGGGAGATCAGCTCTGTCATGTAGATGTACTGCGTCCATACGGCGGCGTGCAGCGGGCCCGGCAGGGCGGCCAGTCGCTCGTCCATGAACTGGCCGTACTCGATCTGCCACTGGAGCCCGAAGACGGTTTCCGCCTCCGCGGCCACCGCGCCCGCCACCACGAGACCCATCCCCGCGACGATGGCGGCCGGCCGCCGTGCCAGGTTCACAGCGCGTGCCCAGGAGTCACCGAGGTACTGGCACCACATGGTGAACAGGAGCGCGAGCAGCGCCACCACCAGCCAACCGGAGGCCTGTGAAGAGAGGCGTACCCCCGGCAGCATGAGATGGTCGACGACCGCACTGGGCGCAAGCGCGTAGCCCGCCAGGACCCCGAGACTCACCCCCAGCCGGAACGGAACCGGCGAGGGCGCCTCCGCCCGATGCCCCAGTCGGTGCAACGAGGCACGGACCGTGCTCAGCAGCAGTACCAGCACCAGCACCAGGGTGATCAACCCCGGCGGCCACCAGCCACTGATCCCGCCGCCGTGGCGGACCTGTGCGGTGACCGAGGAGACCGGGTCCCACACAGCCGGCAGGCAGAACCCGATGACGAAGGCGAATCCGAACCCCGGGTGCATCAACAGTCCCATGTCGGCCAGGCAGGCCCGACGCTGGGCGAATGTCGGATGGGTGCGGGTGGTCCTCGCCCACCAGCCGCGCACCGACCGATGGGGGCGGCGGTCGGACGCGCCCGAGGCGAGGTCGAAGGCGTGGAGCAGCGGCTGTGCCGTACCCATCCACTCCACGACCCGGGCGTCGGCCTGGAATTCCCTGGTCCGCAGGATGGCGGAGCGGGCGGCGAGCAGCACCGCGCCGACCGCGGCGGAGTCGAACAGCGCCGGCCCGTTGTACGGAGCGCCCCCCGGCACGAAGAGCAGTCCGACCAGGTCCCCGAACATCCGGGGGAACAGCATCAGCACGAAGCAGCAGCGCAGCAGCCCGAGGGTGACGAGGGTGATGTCGACGTCGCGGTTGCGTAGATGGGCCAGCTCGTGGAGAACGACGGCGCGGAAGGCGGCACGGTCTGAGGCATTCCCATCGAGGAGGCGGATCAGGCCGCGGCTGAGGATGATCCGCCGGTGGCCGGCACGGCCGCAGGTGACGCCGTTCACCCCGGAGTCGAGGAAATCCACCAGGAAAACGGCGCCGCGGGCCTGTTCGACACCGGCGGCCAGGCGGGCGGTCTCCGCGTGCAGGGTGGGGAAGCGTGCCGGGTCCAGCGGCCGCACGCCGCGCCGGCGCGCGCGGCGGGCAGACCGGAACCGGTAGTGCACGGCCGTCGCCGCGGCGAGGATCACATACGACACGAGGATGCCCTGCGAGGTGCGGTCGTCACTGGAGTCGCACGGCTGCTGCCGGGGGCCGGACCGAAGGAAGCCGCCCGTCCCGCCGGCTTCCCGTACCGCTGTGCGGATGCAGTCGTTGAGGTCGTGGGGGCCCCGGTCACCGGCGATGAAGTCGGCGTAGCCGGGGTGCAGGACCGACAGGAACGACAGCACCGCGCAGATCAGCAGCACGAACGCGACGAGCGTGCCCGAGGGCAGCGGTCGGCGAGGCGGCACCGTCTCCAGGGACGGTGTACCACTCCCGGTGACCGTCACGCGCTGGGCCGGTTGGCTGCTCTGAGATGGTCCCGGACCGCTTCAGCGAGCAACTCGGAGCGGTCCGGCGGCAGACCCAGGAGGACGGCGCTGCGTCCCGCGGCTGCCCCCAGATCGGCTATCCGCTCCTCGGTGAGAGCAGGCGGCGAGGCCTGCCCGTCGGGGTCAGACGTCACCGGATCTGCACTGCGACCGCGGGTCAGCAGCCGCCGGAGCCGGGCAACCAGACTGCTGCCCACCGTCGTGCTCATCGTCTTCACCACCTCGGTGGCGACCCCGCAGGCGATGCTGGTGACGACCAGTTCGGCGGCTCCGCCGAAGGCCAGCGGATCCTCCTTGGGCCGCCGCCCGCCGTGGCTGCGCGCACGGCGGGGCAGGCTCGCCGCGGTCTCGTCGAAGTAGGGCAGCTCCTCGGGCGCGATCCGCGCCACGATGGCCCGCCCCAGCGCCAGATCCGCGGCCTCGGACTGTTCCACCCCGGCTCCCTCCTCATCGGACGTCAAAGGATCAGCAACGTAGCGCAGAACAGCCCTATATAGAGGGTGACTTCAAGTCTTTTTCGCTCATCCTCCGCACCGCGCTTCGACTCCTTGGCAGCTCCAAACGGCGGCCGGCCGGTCGTCCGGCCGGGAAGCGGACATGGAGGAACGGGTCTGGCCGACCTACCCGTCCGACCTGCCCATCCCGCCCGGCTGGCGCGCCGGGGCTGCGCGCCCTGGACCTTGGCGCCACGGGCCCGTTGTGCGGCACGGTCGCCACGGACATGCAGGTGTTGATGAAGCGCTGCACGCGGCCGGCCCACATCTTCATTGCCGTGAGGTGCCTGCTTTGAGGGCGGCTTCCCCTTCTGCGCAGCTTTCCCGCAGCGCGGCGAGCTCTTCGGACGGCAGGCGGCAGGACGCGCCTCGTCGGCTGCGGTCGAGCGTGGCACTGCCTGCTTCCAGCCACTGTGCGAGCGGTTCCACGCCGATGAACGTTGCGAGGCGGGACAGTTCTCGGACCGGCTGGTCCAGCAGCTCCTCGAAGACGAGCGTGGTGCGCAGTGGCGCGGGGGCAGCCTTGAGGCAGACCTCGCCTTGGGAGACCAGGTGTGACCACAGGTCACCGAACGCGGCGAGGGGGATGTGGCGATCCCACACCAGGCCGGGGTCGAACTGCTCGCCGAGGAGTGGAGCGAGGTCGGCGGGAAGGGCGCGAACGTCATCGTCTGTGAGGTCGGTGAGCCGGTCCACTCCGGATCGGGTGAGGATGTCTCGTAGCAGGAGGATTGTCCGGTAGCCGGGATGCCGGCTCATGGACAGGGCGCAGTCGGGGCCGGAGCGGACCAGATGCACGAAGCGGGCCTGCGGAAACCTTGCCCGGAGTTGGGGGATCCACTCGGTGGAGTAGCCGGATCGCTCCACCACAGCGGTGCGGGCGAGTCGTGTGCACAGGTGATCGAACAGTGCCTGGTAGTGGTCGGCCGCGGGGCGCCGGGGCCAGCACCGGATCTCGCCCGCGAGATGGTCGAACAGTGCGTCCGGGGTGTTGGAGAGGTGTGGCAGCACCATGGCTGAGCACATCTGGATGAGCGTTGATGATCCGCGACAGCGCTGTCGATCCGCTGCGTCCCGTACCGACGATGAAAGTCAGTGTGCGCACCAGTAATCCCCTCATATGCGAGTGTTTGAGCCATGGAGGCAGGACGCGAGCGAGCAGGCGCTGCGGGTCCTGGTCGAGCAGTTCGTGCACCTACGCAGGCGTCGGGCCGTCGGCTCGGACGGCCACGCCGTGCTGCTCGACCAGAGCAGCACGGCGATCAGCGTCCGGATGCCCTCGGCGTGGGCCTGGTTCGGCTGGGAGTTGCGGCTGTGCCGTTGGAGGTGCTCCCGTGACCGGTCTTGACGCCGATGCGCTGGAGAGCGGGGAGCTGCTGCCGTGGGTCGCATCGCGATCGGTGCTAGGGGCTGCTGAGCTCGAAGGCGGGGTCGTCCGCATCCTTGAAGAGTCTGACCACCAAGGTCCGAAGCTCCAGCGTTGCGCTGTACCTGACGTCGAACTGGTCCCTCAGGTCGGAATGCCGTTTCGCGATGTAGGTCAGCCGCTTGGCTCGGGGGGCTTGATTGGCCTTCAACGTCCAGCCCGCAACCTGCTCCAGCAAGACCTTCTCCACAGGGGCGAACTCGGTCCCGGCGGACTCCTTTGTGATCCTCTCCTCAACCAGAAGTTCTGTGATGCGCATGAGTTCTCGGAGCACGAGCCGGAGGGCCGTAACAGGATTCACGGAAGCCTGAGGAGGCGTCATCCTCCTGTTCGGGTGTCGTTTCATCTCCTCGATGAAGCGGTGTACCTGCTCCACTTCAGCCTGGACAGCGGCCACCACACCCTCCAAAGCAGAGCTGCCTTGGACCGGGGCAGTGTAGACCCAGGCTTTCGAGGGGCGAAGAGCCGCCGGCTTCAGCGCGGGCGTGGGCCTGTCGGTGAACCGTTCCACTTGTTCGAGACCGGCTCGGGTGTCGAGGGCGGTCTCGACGGCAGCGTGGAGGCCGGTCTGGTGTGCGGCGAGAAGAGTGTCGAGCGTGGCCTCGGTATCGGCGTCGAACTCCACGTAGTGGTCACTCATCGGTCGCCGCCTCCTTCTTCAATCCGAGAGCGTTGATCAGTCTCATGCGTGCGCGCTTGTAGGCCTGCCGTACGGCCTCGGGTTTCTTCCCCAGGAGCTGGGCGGTCTCCTCGTGGCTGAAGCCGTCGAGACTCCATGCGATGGCCTCCCTTTCCGCCGGCGGCAGTTCCGCGAGGAGATCCAGCATGTGCTGCTGCTCGTCGGTGAGGATGACCCACTCCACTGGGCACGTACCTCCCGGCCGATCGGGGACCGGGTCCGTCGGCAGCGTCCGGCTGCTGGCTTGGCCGAGATAGTTCCGGTAGGCGATCTTGCGCAGATACGCCCCAGGGTGCTCCAGCGTCCGCCACTTGTCGGGAAGGAGCTTCAGGAAGGCCTCGTGCGTGGCGTCGGCAGCCTCGTAGGAACTGGCGCCCAAGTTCATGAGGAACACCGTCACTCGGGTCATCTCGCGGGTGTAGAAGGCCTCGAACGCGTAGTTCGGTTGAGTCGGCAAATCCGGCCGAAGGGTCGCAGGCACTACCTCGGTGGAGACGGGCGCAGGAAGTTCGGACACTGTCACCTCTTCCCGTAATGGCCGGTGGAGACACCGATCCGGATCTCCACCTCGCGATCTGCGGAACGCTCCGAGAGGCGACTACCAGGCGGCAGGGACCGGACCCGTTCGGAAAGACCCTGCTGGGCCACCTCGGCCCGGCGGACATCCGCCCGCGCCTTCACCATCCTGTACGCCAGCCGCGCAAGGGCACCGATCACCGAGGTCACCCCCGCCAGCACCGCCATCACCGTCGGATCCACGATCTGCCTCTCGACTTCGCGGTGCGCTGCGCTCCGCGTCTGGCTCATAAAGCAATGAGAGGGCCCGAGCGTGACATCCCTGCACAGAAATCCTCTCGGAGAGTGCCGAAGGGCATGTGGGTGCGACGAGAGGCTGTAGCCCCGATCCGTCGCCGCCGGCCACAGCAGGGTGATCGTTTCGTCGGACAGGCCGGAACGAAGCACCCGCTGGGCGTCCTCCAGCAGGATGGCCGCCTCGGATGCCGGAGGGCGTTCGTACCCGTCGCCCGTCACGGCATTCCCGACGGCCGAACGGGCCGTGCGGTGGTGCCATCCCGCAGTGAACAACCTGGCGAGTCTTGAGAGTCCGAACTCTCCTCGACCCCCTACCGGGAGGTGCTGACCGGCGGCCAGATGATGGGGAGGCCGTCGTGAACCACCGCTGGGGGAAGCCCGAGCCGCCGGCCCCGGGCGAGGAGCCGGCGGTATTGCTCATGTGCGATGGGCACGGAAGGCGCTTTGAGCGCGCGGAGGAACAGCCGTATGCCGAGGTCGCCATCGGCTCCGGTCACCACCTGCTCCAGGCCGCCGACGAGCTCCGGCAGCGTCGAAGCGCGGGTGGTTCGACGAACTGCCCTGCCGGTTGGGATGCGGGGTGCGGGTGCGACGATTCGGGCATGCGCGAGTTGAGCCAGTTGATCAACGTTGAGGAGCCGGCCTGGCCGGAACTCAGACAGACACTCGGTGCCGGGCCGGTGTCCGTCGAGGTACTTCCGGGCGACAGAGACCTGGGCAGGGCGTCGCTTCTCCAGTTGCAGGTCACGGCCAGGTCGTACCTGGGCGCGGTGGTACTGCACTGCGGAGGTCTGCTGGTGGACGACGGCTGGCTGCGGGTCTTCGGCAGCCCCGTGGACGGCGCTGCGCACGGCGTGCCGAGCCTGGCTCGCGTCAATCGGTTCCCCGGAGCGTTCGACTCCGATGGGCGAGCGGATACGGGCCTGGTGGTGGGACAGGACGTGCTGGGCGGGGTCTTCGCTCTCAACGGCGGAGCTCCCGCCCGCGCCCGCCGCCCCGGAAACCCGGGAGAGATGGTCTACTTCGCCCCGGATTCACTTCGCTGGGAGGCTCTGGGCGTCGGCCACTCGGCGTGGATGGCCTGGCTGGTGTCCGGGGCGCTTGATGAGTTCTACGCGGATCTGCGCTGGGCCGGCTGGCAGGACGAAGTACGGGCACTGAACAGCGACCAGGGCCTGTCGCTGTTCCCGCCCTTGTGGTCTGCCGAGGCACGCCAAGATCTCTCCGCGACCAGTCGTCGCGCCGTGCCCATGACGGAGCTGCTCGGCGTCGCCCGGGACTCGTGCCGTCAGTTCGACGGGGTCGATCCGGGCTTTCTCGGCGCCGTGTGAACCGGTCCGATCTCCTGTCGTAAGGAATTGCCGGTGCCGCCGGACGGGCCGGAGTTCACTCTCAAACGCCGAGTGCGCCGAGTGCGCCCGGGGCATGCGGGTGGTCCGGGGGCCGGGCCCGGATGTGGCGTCAGTGGCAGAACGAGGCCGCCCCCGGGGTTGTCCGCGTGCCGCAGGGCAGCAGGCGGCGGGGGCGCTCGTGGCGCGGACCCGTCAGGACGGGCTGCGGCGCTGCCGCATGTGGTCCGGCCCCCCGGCGTGGGAGGGCTTCCACGCGGCCGATGGCGTTGCCGACGAGTTCGGTGAACCAGACGTTCCGGTCAGGCCCGGTCGCGATGTTGAAGGGCACCTTGTCCGCACCGCCCGGCACCGGGAACTCGGTGATCTTCCCCCTCGGGGTGATCCGCCCGATGCGGCCGAACTGGTCGGCGTACCACATGTTGCCGTCAGGCCCGCGGGTGATGCCGTCGGCACCTCCGTCCTGGTTCGGCCGGGGGAAGAGCGTGATGGTGCCCGACCGGGTGATCCGCCCGATCTGGTCGGATGCGGTGAACCACATACCGCCGGGGCCGGCCGCGATGTCGGACGGGAACTCGAACCCGGTGGGCAGCGGGTACTCGGTCACGTTGCCGAAGAAGTCGACACGGCCGATCTTGCCTGCGATCAACTCCGTGAACCACACACCGCCCGGGCCGGCCGCGATGTGGTAGGGGAAGCTGTCCGGTGTGGGGATGGAGTACTCGGTGACGGTTCCATCGGGCCGCATCCGCCCGATCTTGTTCGTACCGTTCTCCGTGAACCACAGCGCGCGGTCGGCACCGAGTGTGATGCCCGTGGGAAAGCTGCCCGCTACGGGCAGGGGGAACTCCGTGACCGCGCCCGCGGTCGTGATCCGCCCGATCTTGTCGGCATTGGACTCGGTGAACCACAGGGCACGGTCCGGGCCCTGCGTGATGTCGAAGAGGAAGCTCGACTCGGTGGGCACGGCGAACTCGGTGACGGTGCCGCCGGTGGTGATGCGCCCGATCTTGTCGGCGTTGGACTCGGTGAACCACAGCGCCCGGTCCGGTCCCGCCGTGATCCCGGTGGGGACGCTTTCAGGGGTCGTGATCGGGTACTCCCTCAGGTCCCCCACGTCGGCCCGGGTGGGAGCGGCCTGCACCGCGACCGCGAGCAGCGCGCCCAGGGAGACGGAAAGCAGGCGGTTGAGTCGTCGTCGGATCGTCGGCGCGCCCGGCATGGACCAGCCCCTTAGCGGTGAGCGACGGGAGAGTGACAAGCGACGGCTTATCAGCTAACGGTCGAGACGCGCCCGGCCGGAGCCGCCGAGTCGGCCGCGGACCAGCCGACTGCCGTAGCGGCCGGGTATACGGAATACCCGGGCGGCGCGCCGGGCACGTCAGGAGCCACCGAGCGCCTGGCGCCCCGACACCCGGTCGGCGAACCCTTCACCGACCGAGCCTTCGCCCCCGACGGCCCGTTCACGGTCTGCTCCCGTGCCGCGCCGAGCACCGGTCATGTGTGAGGAGAAGCGCCCACCTGGAACGGCGGGCGAAGTACCGATCATGTTGGTGCCGCGGACGTCGACGCCGCCGATCCCAACGGACGCCTTCGCGGAGATCTGGCTCGGGGAGTCGACGGTGACGTCGCTGCGCAGGACCGGGGACGCGACCGAAGACCACGAGGCTGTCGCCGGACCCTGGTCCACTCCTGCCAGTCTTGGACCGTGAGGGAGCCGTTCAGTGCGCTGCGCGCGTGGTCAGTGCGCGTTTACAGTGCCGAGCGCCGGTGGAGTCAGTGGGCGGCTGAGGCCACCTGCCCCTGCTGCGGTGCTGACGGGCAGTGCAGTTCCGTGCAGGGTGCGTGAGTTGGAAGGCGTGGCAAGCGTTCGCAGCGGCGACTGCGGACAGTCCTGCTGGGGCTCAAGAGAGGCGTGCTGGCCGGTCCGGCGGGGGATTGTGCGGACGATGAGTCCCCCGGACGGAACCAGGCGGGCCCGGCCCTTCCCGTATCGGCACGGGCAAGTCAGGCCTCGCGTGCTGGCACGTCGGCCCCCGCAGACAGGGGTCAAGCAGCGGCACCCCTGTCCGAGCCCCGCGCGTCGGCCGAGCCGCTCTGCGGCCCGGCCTTTCAGCGGGTCAGGCGCGGACGGGGTGCCAGGGGGTGCACTTGCGCTCGCTGCCCTTCACGATGCACCCGCGCAGCTTGTACGCGTGCCCCTCGGGCAGGTTGCCGGATGCGACCGCGATGTAGATCGCCTTGTGGCCGCGCGTGGAGGCGACGCGGCCGGTGCTCAGCTCCGCCTCGACCGCCCAGCCGTCGGGGCTGATGTCCTTGGCGACGAGGGAGTCGCCCGGGATGTTGGGCGCGGGCTGCGGGTCGGCGTTCCACCGGGCGAAGCCCATCTCGTGGCCGTCCCTGGGGCTCATGATGTTGATCGTGTACGACCCGTCCGCCGACATCGCGGCGAGGCCCGAGACCCCGGTCGTGGACACGGAGACATCGATGTCGGTCGCGAGGTCGCCCGTCTCGTCGGCGCTGGCGGTTGTAGCCCCGGCCGTGAGCGCCACGCCGACGAACACGGCGGCCGTACTGAGGACCGCGCCGACGCGCTTGTGTATCGAACCCATGTGTTCCTTCGTTCCCGCGCGCGACGGCACGCCGCCGCACGCACGTTCTCCCGCCGGCTTCGAGCATCGCTGGCGGTTAGTCAAGACAACTGTAACCAGGGCATGTTGGAAAGCTACTGGCGGGTACCTACTGGCGGGTACCTGCCGAGGCGGACGCGCCCGGCGGGTGGCTTCCCCGATTCCCAAGAGGACTGCACTGGAGTGGCTGGTGTCGGCGTCGGGCATCGACCCGGGAGCGCGCATGTCACGCGGGATGTCGAACGGTGTGCCTTCGGCATCCCGGGCGCCCGCTTGTGGTGGTGAGGGTCGGGCTCGGTCCGCGTCGACAGGGTGTGCGCGGGCGAGGCCCGGCTCGGTGCCCCGTACGGGCAGGCCTGCGGTCCTGCACTCACCGCGCCGACCCAACCGTTCCGGCTCGGCAGGTCACGCCACGGGGCGCCGGTCCAACCGTCACGACACCCCGTTGATCACCTGTCGGTGAACCGCCACGGACGATCACGGTCCTCGCGGCGGGCCAGCGAGGCGAGGAAGGAGTCGACCATCGCGGTCTGCACGTCCAAGGGGAAGTGGTCGGGGTCGAAGAGGGCTTGGACGACGAGGCCGTGGGCAAAGGCGACGGCGGTGGCGGCGAGTTGCTCCGGGTCGGCGGTCGCGGGGAGCTCGCCTGCGTCGCGCGCGGCTTCCAGGTGGGGGCGGATCGTCGAGCGCAGCCGGGTGTAGCGGCCGGCCTGCGCCGCGGCGAGGGTGTCGTCGGCAAGGGAGAGGTCCCAGGAGCTGACCCAGATGCGGTTGCGTGAGGTGTCGTCCGGGGTCAGCGGCAGGATGTCGAGGAGCATCGCGCGCACCGAGGCGAGCCCCGGCGCCGGGCGCGCCCTGCGGGGCCGCTGCGCGGTGTCCCTCTCCAGCAGGTCCAGGGCGTGCGTGACGAGGGCCCGTTTGGTCGGGAAGTAGTGCATGAGCATCCCGGTCGAGACGCCCATCTCGGTGGCGACGGCGCGCAGGGTCAGGCCGCCGAACCCCTTGGCGGCGAGGACACGCCACACCGCCTCGGACACGTCCTTGCGGCGGGCTTCACGGTCTCCAGGTGCGGGCGGCATGCTGCTAGCTTACGTACCGAACGCTTGTTACGTACGTACCTGGAGAGCGAGGCCCCATGTTCACACTGCCGCTCGGCGACCGTGCTCAGCTCCGCCCCCTGGAGCCCTGGCAGGCACCGGAGTTCCTGGCCCACATCGACCGGGCCCGGGACACCGTCGACCCGTGGATACCCTGGGCCTCCCTCAGCACCGACCTCGCCTCCGCCGCGGCCACCCTCCAGCGTTACGCCGACCGGCAGGCCACGGACGGCGCCCGGATCCACGGCATCTGGCTGGACGGCACCCTGGTCGGCGGCGTCATGTTCACCCGCTTCGACGGCGCCTCCGGGGTGTGTGAGGTCGGCTGCTGGCTGGAGCGGGCGGGGGAGGGGCAGGGACTGGTCACGCGGGCCTGCCGGGCGCTGATCGACTGGGCCTTCGCGCAGCGCGGGATGAGCCGGGTCGAATGGTGGGCCGCCTCGGGCAACGCCCGCAGCATC
Organism: Streptomyces sp. WM6372; assembly: GCF_001279655.1. Lineage (NCBI taxonomy): Bacteria > Bacillati > Actinomycetota > Actinomycetes > Kitasatosporales > Streptomycetaceae > Streptomyces > Streptomyces sp. WM6372. The sequence goes on from NZ_LGDB01000104.1 coordinate 19,788, forward strand.
GCGGTCGCCCGCCGGCTCGGCATGAGCCGCGACGGTGTGCTGCGTCGGCACACCGTCCACCGGGGCGAACGGCGCGACATCGAGGTGTGGTCGGTCCTCGCCGAGGAGTTGCCGGCGGCCGGTGGCGCGTCCGAGGCCGCCGTCCACGCCGAACTCGACCGGCTGATGGACCTGTTCGTGGGCGCCTTCACCAACACCGGCGGTAGGCGGCCGGACCTCGGCGTCATCCGTGACGTCTTCGTACCGCAGGGGCGGATCATCGCGAACGTCGGCGACGAGCCCGTGATCTACGACCTCGACGGGTTCATCGCACCACGCCAGAAGATGCTCACTGACGGGACCCTGACGGATTTCTCCGAGTGGGAGGTGTCCGAGCGCACCGAGATCTTCGGGTCGATCGCCCACCGGTTCAGCGAGTACCGCAAGTCCGGGTACCACAACGGCGAGTGGTTCGAGGGTGGCGGCCACAAGACCACCCAGTTCCTGCGCACCCCCGCGGGCTGGAGGATGTCCTCCCTGGCCTGGGACGACGCCCCCGCGAGGCCGTAAAGCCCCTCCGACAGGGCGAAGCGTCCGTGGAGGGTCTGACACGGCCCGAACCGCTCGGGCGGGTCCCGCCAGGGCGGGCGCACAGGTCTGCCCAGGCCCGGCCGGCCATCACCCTCGCCAAGGTCGCTGACCGGGGCGGGCGAAGAGGGGTGGGGCCCGGGAGTCAGGGGGGGAAGGGTGACGCCCGGGCCGGTGTCGCGGTACCGCGGGGGAGCGGTGTGCATTCCGTCGCGACACCTGGAGGAACGATTCGCCAGCCAAGAGGTAACGGGCCTGGAAGGCGGAAGCGATCCGCATGCTGCCCGGAACCGGGGTGGGGGCTGGCCGGCCAGGTCGCTGGCAGTACGGGGAGAAGCCTTGCAGGTCGTGGATCGGCTTCGGCTTCGCATCGCCCAGATGGCCAGTCCCTACCTCCTTGACCTCAGGTGGATGAACGGCGAGCCGTTCATCCACCTGGGAGGCCATTCCAATCACCGGTCATCGCCTGATGTCGTCGCTCTGTTCGAGCATGTCGCGAAGGTCGCCCCCGGCTCCTACGGCCTTCTGCATGTTCGCGATGACGAGGACCCGGCACACGAGAACGAGATGCGCGTCCTCGGGCTCGCCCGGGGCACGCTCACGCAGCACACCGAGGCGCTGCTGTCCCCGTGCATCCCGACACTGGAAGACCCTTCCCGTTAGGCCGGCTACTGCCCCTCGCGTGGCCGCAGGCTGATCGAGGCGAGGGCAGCGGGGCCGACTGGGCAACCTCGCGGCGCCGGCTGCGAGAACGGCGGGCCGGGCCGGCCAGGACCCGGTGCGGTGGTGGCGGGGGCCGCTCCGCGGAGGGCGAGGGGCGCGATGGCCAGGAAATCCGGTACGGCGCCCGCCCGAGAGCCCGCCGGTACCGCCCGGCGACCTTCCGGCGGGCGAGGTGCCGACCGGCATGTTCACCGAGGTCATGGTCACCAATGCGCTCAGCCCGATGCGTTGCGTCGAGACACCCTCGGCCCGCTGGTCACCCCGGCCGGGAGCATCGGCATCATGTCCTCCGACCAGGGCAGCGCCTCCCTGAACACCTAGGGCGGCCGGGACCTGTACCGGGCTTCCGAGGCCGCGCTCAATCAGCTGATGCGCTGCTACGCCGTCCGCCGTCCGCCGGGCCGGGGCCGGCGACGTACGGACGCTGCTGCTGATGGACCCGGGCTGGGTCCGTACCGAACTCGGCGGCCCCGAAGCCGACCTCAGCGTGGAGGAAAGCGTCCCCGGAGGCGTGGCGACGATGGAGGGCCGGCGCGGCTAGGGCGGTCTGGAGTTCCTGGACTTCCGGGGCGAGGCCGTGCCCTGGTGACGTCGAGAGGCGGCGAAGCGGTAGGGGGCGTGGCGGGTGCGCTCGCTGCCGTCACCCACCACGACCCCGACGTCGTGCTCCTGGACCTCCAGATGCCGGTTACCGACGGGATCACCGTCCTGGCTCGGCTCCGCCGGCTCCCTGCCCCGCTGATCGTCGCGATGCTCACCGCCCTCGCTTCGGGTGGGCTACCTCGGGCTGATCGTGACCTTGTAGGTGGCTCCGGCCCTGCCGTGGGTACTCACGGTGACGGTCTGGGCGTGGCCGTCCCAACCGGCCTTTCCGCCTTGAATATCGACGCGGTAGCCGTCTGGGTACGTGTCCCTGGGCACGGTGATCTGGGTGGGGCCCTCGGCGTTGTCGCGGGTGCGGAAGGTGAGCGTGTAGGTGCGTGTGGCCGGGTCGTACGCGAACGCCAGCGGGTCGCCCGCCACGGCCCGCGCGTACGGCTGGACGAGCAGCCGGGCGTTGGGCTTCGCGGCGCCCGCCGGGTCGAGGAAGCAGTAGCCGCCGCCCCGGCACCACTGCCACCACGTCCAGCCGCTGGAGAAGCGGTCCAGGGAGGCCGTCATGTCGGTGACGAACTGGCTCGCGTGCGGAACGTACGGGTTGCCGCCCCACTCCCCGACGATCACCGGCATGCGGTTGCGGGTCGGGTAGTCGCTGATCGCGGCCTCGTACGCCGGGATGAACGTGCCGTTGGGGTCGTAGTCGGCGCCGGTTTCCATCGCCGTCTCGTAGAAGTGCGGCGCGTAGCCGGCGTGCGGGTCGTCGATGTGGCCCATGCGGGTGGGGACGCCGAGACCGACGATGACGGTGGGTTCGACGAAGACCCACGACGTGTGGTCGACCAGGCGGATCGCCCGGGCGAGGCGGTTCCACAGTTGGGTGAGCTCGGTGGCCTCGAAGCGGGCCGCGGCGGCGGGGAGGTCTTCGCCTTCGAGGAACTTCGCGAACGGCTCGTTCATCAGGTCGTAGCCGAGCAGCGCCGGGTGCCTGCCCAGGGCGGAGGCGACCGTCATCCACATGCGGGCGTGCGCGGCGCGGAGGTCGCCGTCCTTGTACAGGTGGTCGAAGGCGGTCTGTACGGAGGGCTCGAAGTACTCGGAGAACCAGTCGTCGGGTATCGGCGTGAACGGCAGCCCCTCGTCGCGGGTGGCCCAGTCGGGTACGCCGCGAGAGCCGAAGTGGGGCCCGTACACGTCCTGGTGGGCGTCGAGGATGACCTTGATGTGGTAACGGTCGGCCCAGTCGAGGATGCGTCGCATCTTGGTGAGGTAGCCGCGGTCGTAGTGCCCGGGGCTGGGTTCGAGGTCGTCCCAGAAGAACGCGAGGCGCGCAAGGTTGAAGCCCCGGGCGGCCATGCCGGCGAGGTCGCTCTCGTGAATGTCGGCGAACGCGTTGGCGCCTCGGCTGCTCTTGTCGGCGAGGTTGAAGCCGCGCCACTGGAGCGCGCGGCCTTGGCCGTCGGCGATGAACGTACGGTCGCCCACCGTGACCCGGTCGGGGGCGCGGCCGGGCCGGGCCTGAGCCTGCGCGGGGAGAAGACCGAGCAGGAGGGCGGCCATGGCCACGGCGAGGGTGACGGGGGCGACGCGGGAGGTCATGCGCATGCAGGAGACCCCTTCGAGGGTGGCTGCTCGGGCGGCGTGCTGCTGGCCGGTCGGATGTTACTGGCGAGTGGGTCAACTTCCCAGCGCTGGGCGGTAGTTGACTAGCCTTCCTGCGGGCGGAGCAGGCCGTTCCGGGTGGGCGCCCGGTGGAACGCGGTCCGCGGTGCGGCCGTGGTCCCCGGTTCGGCGGCGCCCGGCCTCTGGTAGACGGTGTCCATGGAAGTTGAGGGATCGCCGCGCGAGCGGATGGTCGATGTCGGCGTGGAGTTCGTGTTCGTGTCGACCCGCCGGTGCAGCACCGCAGTTGGGTGACATGAAGCCCCATCCTGCGATCGACCACAGCGCCGCAGAACAGCCGGACCCCAAAATCACCCTAGGAGTGGGTGCTGAGTGGGATCCAACGGCACTACCCAGACGCCAGGGCGATGACCTCAGACGAATGGAACTCCACGAACTGATTCTCTGGGGAGGGAGCCACCTAGTCAGCGGCACCGTCCGCCGGTTGTGCACGAGCTCCTCATCGGCGCCGAGCCGCCGAGTGTCGGGCAGCTCGCGGACGCCGAGAGCGTGGTGCGTCTTGCGGCCGTGATGCTCGCCCGCACGGGCGACCAAGACGACGACGCTGCCGACGGTGACCACCGGACCTGACGGCACGCCCGGTGCCGCTGGGTTTCTCCGGGCGCGGATTCTGCCGGGGCCTGGTCATGTGGCCGGAGCGCGCTGCGGCGTCGGAGCGCCCGAACGGGCCCGGTACGAGAGCACGCTTCCGCCTTGCGATGCACCGCATCTGGCGCCGCGCGCTGATCCACCAGGGATGACGGGACGGCCCTTACGCTGCTCGCCATGCGGTCAGGAGCCTGCTGTGCAGGAGGCGGACGGCGGGGGAGTGCTCGTTTGGGCGGGTGACGAGGCCGAGCCGTGCGTGTGTGGCGGCGTCGGTGAGGGGGATCGCCCGCAGGCCGGCGCCCTGCGCGGAGGAGGCGCTGAGCACGGCGACGCCCGCGCCGCGCTCGGCGAGGCGGAGCAGCGCGGCCGGGGAGCTGGCGTCCAGGTCCACGCGCGGGTCGAGGCCGAGCCGGTGGCAGGAGTCCTCGTAGGCGGCTCGGATGCCGGTGCCCCGGGGCAGGCAGAGGATCTTCTCGCCCTGGAGGGCGGCGAGGGACAGTTCCGCCCGGTCGAGGGTGTGGCCGGGCGGAACGACGGCGGCGATGGGCTCGTCGATGACGATGCTCGCGTGCAGGCCGTCGGCGGCCTGGCCCGTGTATCCGACCAGGGCCAGGTCGAGGGAACCGGAGAGGACTTGGGACTGAATGTCGTCGGAGTCGCCCTCGTGCAGGCTGAGTTCGATGCCGGGGTGGGTACGGCCGAGGTCCGCGAGGGTGTCCAGGAAGGACGGGATCGAGCAGCCCATGATCATGCCGATCCGGATCCGGCCGCGGACGGCGTCGGCGAACTCGGAGGCGGTGTGCCGGATGGTGTCGAGGGTGGCGAGCGCGCTCTTCGCGAGGGGGAGGACGGCCTCGCCCGCCGGGGTGAGGCGCACGTGACGGCCGGAGCGGTCGAAGAGCCGCTGGCCCAACTCGCGTTCCAACTTCGCCACCTGGGTGCTGATGCCGGACTGGCTGACGTGCAGGCGCTGGGCGGCGCCGGTGAAAGTGCCCTCGTCCACGACGGCGGCGAAGTAGCGCAGCTGATGCATCTCCATATCTGTTGATGATAGATCCGATCGGATTCATCTGTTAGACGGATGGGTGGAGGGTGGGCAGGATGGAGGCATGACGACGACGAAGACCGCACGAGAGCTTGCCGAGACCTACTTCCGGGCCTGGGAGGCGGGCGATTTCGAGATGATGCGCGGGCTGCTGGCCGAGGACGTCGACTTCGTCGGGGCGCTGGGAACGGCGCGAGGGACGGAGGAGGCCCTGGCCGGGCTGAAGGGCCTCGGACAGGTGCTGGAGAAGATCGACGTGAAGGTGCGGGTCGCGGAGGGCGACGAGGTGATCACCTGGTTCGACCTGTGCACCGCTGTCGCACCGCCCGCGCCGACCGCGAACTGGATGCACGTGGCGGACGGGAAGATCGTCCGGATCCGGGTGACCTTCGACCCGCGCGGGCTGCTGGAGGGATTCGCGAAGTCGAGCTGAACGGGAGCGGGCACGCCTCCTCCCCGCCTGCGATCGGCAGTAGGGGAGGAGCGCGCGTGAACCGGTCGGCGGCTACCCAGCATGGCCATCCACGGGACCGGTACCTCGAACACTGACCGCCGCGGCATGCCCTCAGCCGCGACGAGGAGGCCGGTTTCCCCGCTAGGACCTGGTCCGCGAGGACGTCCGCGACGCCGGGCGAGGCCCCTTCGTACCCAAGGGCGATCGCGGATCGTCACCGCCCGCGCGCCGGGATCGGCCGATAGGTCATGGTGGGCATGCCAGCAGGGGCCCGCAGCCATGTGCCCAAGAGCTGACTCGAGGAGCTGCCGCTCGGTGTGGGTGGTGTGGGCTGCTCGGATGACAATGGCCGCGTTGGGGGCTCTGGTCGTCCCCGGGGGGTATGCGCGTGGGCGCGGCGCCGGGGAGGAAGCCAGGGCCGCGCCCACGTGCCACACGGGAGCCGGAAGGGCTCCCGTGTGGTGTTTCCGGGGCGGGGTCAGGCGTTGACGCAGGTGTTGCCGAAGGACGGGTTGAGCAGTCCGACGACGTTGATGGTGTTACCGCACACGTTGACGGGGACGTGGACCGGGACCTGGACGGCGTTCCCGGAGGCGACGCCGGGCGAGCCGATGGCCGCGCCGTGGGCGCCGGCGTCGGCGGAGGCGATGCCGGCGCCGGCGAGGAGGATGGCGCCGGTGGCGGTGATGACGGCCGTGGTCTTCTTCACTGGGTCTCCTGCAGGATATGGGTCTGAGCGGTGAGCGAAAGCGGCCGTCGGCCATGGGCCCGGCAGGCGGGCCCACGACGAGGCAGACTTTTCCTCCCTAACCGGCCGGTGGACCGGGGGGACACGGATCTCGACCCGTTCGGGTGCCGCACGGGTGCACTGGTCCGCCGAGGAACGCCTCACACAGCAGAGCCGGATCCCGACCATGGACAGCTGTGACGGCCTCTGCCGCGCCCGGTCCACACCGAGGTTGGCGAGCTGTACGTGGAGCCGGTCGCTCTGGGAGGGGCGGGCGCCCTGTACCTTGCGCAGCCCGTTCCACCGGCGTGCCGGACACCGCGCTGATTCGGCGGCTTTCGGTGCGGGCCAAGGCGGACCGAGAGCGGCCGACGAGGGCGGGACCGACGACGAACGACGCGTCCAGCACTCCGAGGCCCTCGTCGCCGGGGTAGCCATCGCCCTCACGACCCGCCGCATCACTCGTGCTCCGGGAACCCGGACCGGGTGCGGACCAGCAACGCTCGATCTGGTCCAGGCCGACTGACCGGGAGAACCGTACGTCTACAGGCCGGCGCGGGCGAGCAGCTCCGCCGCTTGCTCTCGCGTGAGCTTTGGTGGCGCTGACGCGCGTGGAGGGCACGTGTGGGTGTTTCTCGGGAAGGACAGGACCCACTCGGTCAAGGGGTCGTCAGTCGTAAGGGTGGCCACGAGGCTCTCACGCAGAGCCGATGGGGTGTCCGGGCGGGCGGCGACTGTACTGCGAACGAAGACGTCCACGTCTGCGGCCAGCACGTCCCGCAGCTCAGCGGACGGGTTCGGATGGGCTGCCACGGCCCTGCGAACGCCGGAATCCGGGTCGCCGGCCAGCTCCGGGGGCGGGTCGACGTAGCGGACGGCGATGGCGCGGGTCTCCGGATCGGCAAGGAGAACGGGCAGCAGGTCCGAGGGCGGTGAGTACGCCGAAGCGGCAGACCTCCGGATACTCGGATCGGAGTCCGTAAGCAGAGCCCGGCGCACTGGCTCCGGTGCATGCTTCCAGTACTGGACGACGTTCGACCGCACACTCGGCTCGGCGTCTTCGGCCAGGACAGCCAGGAGCTCAGGGGGCAGACGCTCGTTCATCGCGAGGAACGCACGCACGGAGGGATCCTGATCATCCGCCAGGCGCGCCCAAAGCCCGGGCGGTTGGTCTGCGACGCTCGCCGCGACTGCCGCCCGGACTGACGGTTCCGGATGCTCCGCCAAGCGGGCTCTGACCATCGCAGGCACGTGCGAGTTGGCGGCGAGGCTCCGTGCGGAGCCCAGCCTGATGACCTCCTCGATCGACTCCGCTGTCAGGTCCTTGCACGCGGGACGTCGAATGCTGTGCGTGCTTGTCCTGCGGGCCGGTGGTTGGGCGGGGCCTTGGTCGGGTTCCGTACGCGTTGACAGCACCGATCGGGTCGGTGTGAGCCTGCCGTCTGTGCAACCCGCGAGGCGGGTCGGAGTGAGCATCCAGCGGAGGGGAACATTTCGGATTGGTTGACCGTTCATCCTTGCGTGGGGCGTGGGAAGGGACTGTGTCCCCGGGCCCGACCCATGCCTGTGGGGAAGATCGTTCGGCTGAAGCCCCCCAGAGCCCTCCGCCGCGAGGCGACCACCCTTCCCGCGCCCACACCCTGACCGCCCCGCCCGGCTCCCCCCGCCGGCCGGGGCGCCGCCCCGACCGGCCCTCCCCCCCGGCCGGTCGGGGCCCTTTCCCACGTTGGCCGGATCGCCCTGGCCTGCTGCGGGCTGTCACTGATGGGTGCCGGCACCCGCCGTTGTCATCGGGTCCGGGATTTCACTGACGAGTAAGCACAGGGCAACAGCCCTGCGGGTGCCTCCCCACTCCAGTACTTCGAGGGCGGCTTCGGGCCGGCAGTGCGGGCAGGCGGCCACCTCTTCGGCCAGTGCCTGCCGCGCCTCCTCCACGCCATGGCGGTGCAGCGTTTCCGGGCGTCCCAGCAGTCCCCGGTGTGGGACACGGACCGGCAGGTGGCCGGCTCAGATGGCCCCGCTCGGTGATCCACGGGGCGGCTCAGAGCGGCGGTCGCCGGCACGCGGCGAGATCCCCGTGGTGGTGGGTCCGAGCAGCGCCATGAACTCCCCGCCCCTGCTCCGTCCAGCGGCCCAAGTGACGCGGTCCCCCAGAGCGAGGACGTCCCTGGGGGGAGGGGGGCTGACCGCCGTGTCCGTGCTGCCGCCCGACCTGCCCCGTGTGCACAACGCGCTCGGTGGGATGCGACAGGGGTCAGGAATCGGTGGGGGTGATGACGATGTCCCGTTTGAGGATCTTCCCGGTCGGCCCCTTGGGAAGTGCGTCAGCCAGCCTGATGACCCGCGGGTACTTGTAGGCGGCCACCTGCGCCTTCACGTGGTCGCGGATCTCCTCGGCGGTGGCCTGCCCTCCGGGCTTGAGGACCACTACCGCTGCGATCTCCTCGCCCAGCTGCGGGTCCGGTACGCCGACGACGGCGGCTTCGGCGACCGCCGGGTGCTTGTAGAGGACTTCCTCGACCTCACGCGGGTAGACGTTGTAGCCGCCGCGGATGATCATGTCTTTCGCGCGGTCGACGATGAAGTAGTAGCCGTCCTCGTCGACGCGAGCGAGGTCGCCGGTGTGGAACCAGCCGTCGCGGATCGCCTCAGCGGTGGCGTGCGGCTGTCTGTGGTAGCCGGCCATGACGTTCTCGCCGCGGATCGCGATCTCACCGACCTCGGCGGGCCCGGTCGTCGTTCCGTCCTCGTTGACCAGCCGCAGCTCGACGCCGCGAACGGGCAGGCCTACGGAGCCGGGCTTGCGCGGCCGGTCCGGCATGTTGAAGGCGGCCACGGGAGAGGTCTCGGACAAGCCGTACCCCTCGAGCACGTCAACGCCGAAGCGCTGCTCGAAGCCGTGCAGCACCTCGACCGGAAGCGACGCGCCTCCGGAGACCGCGAGGCGCAGGCGCGGGGCGTCGAAGCCGTCGGGAAGGTCGGCGTGCAAGAGCGCGGCGTACATGGTCGGGACGCCGAGGAGGACGGTGACGGCGTCCCTGTGGATGGTCTCCAGCGCCGCTGTCGGATGGAACCGGGTGAGGAGGCTCAGTGTGGCTCCCGCGGCCATGGCCGTGTTGAGGCCGCAGGTCTGGCCGAAGGCGTGGAACAGGGGCAGGCCGCCGAAGAGCACGTCGCCGGGGCCGACGTGGAAGAGGGTCTGTACGGCGGTGGCGGTATTGGTGAGGAGGTTGCGGTGCGTCAGTTCGGCTCCCTTCGGCGTACCGGTGGTGCCCGAGGTGTAGAGGATCACCGCGAGATCGGTGTCCTGCGCCTCGAAGACGGCGGGGACCGGTTCGATACGGTCGAGCAGAGCGTCGAAGCCGTCCGGTTCGAGGACCAGGCATTCGGTTTCGGTGGCTGCGGCCGCCTCGGCCGTCTCGGCCGCCGACATCGGGGAGGTCAGCACCGTCCGGGCGCCGGCGTCGCGCAGGATGAAAGCGATCTCCGGGGCCTTGAGCAGTGGGTTCATCGGCACGACGACGGCGCCCGCGCGGAGAATGGCGTAGTAAGCGATGGGAAAGTACGGGACGTTGGGTGTGATGACGGCCACCCGGTCGCCCGGGCGTACGCCGCGGGCTTGCAGCAGCGCGGCGGTCCGTGCGCTCAGGTCGTCGAGTTGGGCATAGGTGAGCGCAGTGGTCTCGTGCCGTATGGCGATCCGGTCAGCGTGAGCCGCCGCGGACCCCGTCAGCAGGGTCGCGATATTGGTCATGACGGTTCCTCTGAGTTCGGGTGCGCGGGGGGATTGGGTGGGACGGATTGGGCGGGACGGCTACTACGACGCGGTCGGGTGGGCGTGTGGGCCAGCGGGGTGGTCCGATGACGAGGTTGCCGCGCAGGGCTGCGGCTTCGGCGAGCCGGTCCTTGGTGAACTCGAACCCGTCGGGGCGGGGAGGAGGCCGAGACGTCGGCGGGGACGTACGGGGCAAAGTCCGGTCGGCCGGCGGGACGGCGCACACCTCCTCCGTGACCTCGGCGATGTGAACCACTCGATCGTCGGACTGCCTGAGCCGGGCGTCAGGATCTGCACGGCCGGCCACGTCGGAGAGCTAGCGGATGACGGGCAGGACGAGGTGGGAGGGGTGGTCGGCGTCGTGGTGGATGAGGTCGCGGCCCGCCTTGTGGCCGTAGTAGTGGTGGAACAGGCCGTCGGCGACGGCCGAGTCACCGCCTGCGATCTCCAGGCGGATCCGGCTGCCCTTGGGGAAGAGATACGAGGTCGGCCAGACCTCGATCTCGTAGCGGACGACGGTTCCCGGCTCGATCGGCTGGGGCGGGTGGGTGCGGTGGGATGCCTTCAGCCAGCCGCGGGTGACCATGGCGGAGGGCGGCGGTACGTTCTTCGCGACCCTGCTCATGAGGGCCTCCTTGAGCTTGGGCACGGCCTTCTGCTCGGAGATCTTGACGTGGAAGTCGGTGTCGGTCTGGTCGGACTCCGCGTACAGCACCAGGGTGATCTTCCCGGTGACCTCGGTGTCGTGTTCCAGGGGTGGGGTGGTGAAGGTGAGGATGCCCCGGGTGGGTTGCGGGATGCCGTCGGTGATGACGGTGGTGCCCACCGTCCACTCGGGGTTGGGGTAGTCGTAGCCGGTCGCCGTTCCGGTCGCCGTTCCGGCCGGCCGGGTGGGCGGGGTGGTGGCGAGGCTGCCGTCGTTGAGTGAGAGGACGGCGCGTGCGGGTTCGGGGTCCAGGTAGAGGGTGGTCGGCACGGCGCGCCGGGGTGGCCATTCGGTTTCCTCCCGCGGCGGGCGCCCGGAGTTGGCGACCTGGATACGGACCGCAGGGCCGTCCATGACGCCGTTGTCCACGCCCTTGAGCCAGTGGTCGTACCAGGGGCGGATGTGGGTGTCGAGGAAATCGGGCTGGTAGTAACGCTCGTGGCTGTCGGTGCCGGCGAGCACGACGAGACGCTTGTCGGTGCCCTTGAGCCTTTCGTAGCCGTCGAGCTGACCGCGCAGGTGCAGGCCGACGCTGTACCACCAGGCGATGTTCAGCACCGGGACGTCGATGTCCTCCACCTTCACCGCCCGCTGCTCCCACCAGTCGTCGAAGACGGGCCGGTCCAGGGTCATGCCGATGAGGTCGGCGGAGACGCCGCCGGGCCGGGGCGGAGTGCCGCCGCCGATCGCGGCGCCGGCGCGGAGCTGGTCGGTCGACCAGAAGTTGAGGAACCCCATGGAGTAGACCCCGCCGTGGTAGACCGCGTCGCGGTAGAGGTCCGTGAACCCGCTGTAGATCAGCGCGCAGGTCAGGTGCGGCGGGCGCTGCGCGGCGGCCATCCACTGGTTCACGCTGTAGGCGCTCTCCCCGAGCATCGACACTTTGCCCGTCGACCAGGGGCGGGAGGCGATCCACTCGATGGTGTCGTAGAAATCGCGCTGCTCGGCGGGGCCGAACAGCTCGAACCGCCCCTCGGACCTGCCGGTGCCGCGCTGGTCGCCGACCACGACGGCATAGCCGTGGCCGGTCCAGTAGTCGATGGGGCCGGTCTCGATGAACCGGAACATCGACACCGCCGGAAGGTACAGCAGGTCCTTCTGGTAGGGCGCCACCGCGTACAGCGCTGGGAACGGCCCTTCCCCTTCCGGCAGGTACACATCAGCGCAGATCCGGACGCCGTCGGACGCAGTGATCCACTCGTTCTTGATCGTTCGCATGACCAACTCCTAATTTCCCTATGCGTGGAAACTAATTTCAACGTATGCTGAAACTCTCGCTGAGGGAAGTCCCTCTCCCAGCCGTTCGGAAGGTGATTGCGGTATGACTGGCCGAGGCCCTCGAGGTGAACGCGGAGAGCAGGCGGACAAGATCGTCGCCGCCGCCCGCCGATCCTTCGCCACGCGTGGCTACGCCGCGACCTCACTCCGATCGGTCGCCCAAGAGGCCGGCGTCGACCCCGGCCTGGTCAACTACTACTTCCGCACCAAGACCGGGCTGCTGGAAGAGGTGATGCAACCCCCCAAGGCGTTCGGCGCAGCCGTGGCCGCCGCCGCCGAACAGCCCATGGACCGCCGGGGGCACGCGTTCGTTCAAGCCACCCTGAACCTGTGGGAGGACCCCGTCTCCGCCGAGACCCTGCGCTCCATCATCCTCACCGCCGCCCAGGAACCCGCCGCCCTGCAACGCCTGCGGCAGCTGTTCTCCGAACTCGTGCTGGCCGTCGTCTCCCACAGCCTGCCCGACACCGAACGCAACCTGCGGGCCAGCCTCATCGCCACCCAGATCGTCGGCATGGTCATGAACCGCTACATCTGGCAGGTCGGCACCATCGCCACCCTCCCCGCCTCCTCCGTCGCCGACCTCCTCGCCCCCACCATCCAGCACTACCTCACCGACCCCCTGCCCTCGACCCTCGGCAACAACGGCCAGAGCCCGGACTGAGCGGCCGAAACGTTCCGGGAGGAATGGGTACGGCTCGAACCCCCGAACTGGCCGCCGGGGTGAGCGACATACCGAGCCACCATCTGCCGAAGCTGCTCAGAGGAGCCGCCCTCGCGGCCTCCCCCTTTGCGACCTCGACCGCATCACGCTCACCGGAGACCAGGGGGCCTGCCTGCTCTCGGGCGCCGCGCTCGTCTTCCTCGCCGTGGCCGCTGCGCTCGCCGTCGCCCGAGTGGGGTCGCGGCAGTCCCGTCAGCTCTCGATCGGCGTACCGCCCTCGGACAACAAGACCTGCGCCTCGATCGAGTGGGTCCGCCTCGATCGAGGACCGTTCAGAGGACCGGTGCTCACCGCCCTGCCCGCCCTCACCGCCCTGCTCGCCGCCATCGGGCACATCGCCCGCATCCGCTGACAGCCCCAGAGCGCCGGATACGGCCACCAAAGCCCGGGCACGCCCCCCTGGGCCCCACAGAGCAACCCACAAGCGTCGTTCCGGCCCTGGCCGCAGCCGACCTCGGCGCGACGGGCTGCGGCCTGTTCCGCGCACGTGAGCAGCATCTCGCCCCCAGACCAAGGAGCTCTGCCCCCCGTGCCCCGCACACCCGACGTCGTCACCGTCGCTTCCCTTGACACTCACCGCCTGATCGTGACCCTCCCGAATCAGGGTCCCGCGGACGTCCGCTCGAATCTTCCGCGTGCTACGGCTGCGGCCATGCTGCGCCGTCTCGCCGAGGACCTCGACGCCGACAAGCCCCCCGCCGCCTTGTCCGGAGTGGCGTTCGCCGCCTTGACCCGGCAGCTCACGCGCCGCAACCGCCCCGCCGAGGCCGCCGGGCATGCCGCCGACGCCCTCGCCCAGCACACCCGCGAGCTCGCCGACATGCTTGCCGCTGCTCTGGACCGAGGTATACCCGTCGAAGTCCCGTCGGTCGGCCGGCACTTGGTTGCGTTGCTGCGTAGACACGCCATCATCCTTGAGGGCCCGCCCCGGACCGCCATCGACGATGTACTCGACCTCGCCGCCGCCCGCCGCGCCCGCCTCACCCGCTGAGTACGCGGCAATCAGCAACACCCGGTCTTTCAGTGTTGAGACACACGCCGACACCCGAGTTGGCGAACCATGCCTCCCCGTCCGGCATGACGAAGTCGACCGCCCCGGTCTCCGGCTCGACGCCGAACGATGGCCGCTCGGTCAGCTGGTCGTACGTCGCCATCGAGCGATCCTGTTCCGTCGGCTGTCTCCCTGACCCTGTCGAGCCGGTCTCTGGTCACGGCGCGGCCGCACTGCGGGACGGCCCTTGAAGGGTGTTGCAGAAGGCTCGGTCGTCTTGGGCGTCTTGCCTGTAAGACGTTCACGGGCTTGCGGATGGACCGGTTTGCGAGGCTGGTGAAGGTGGTGCGGGAGCGGGGCGGGAACGGACCCCCTTCAGGCGGGCTGCGGGACGGGCGTTTCCGGAGCGGCCGCGACATTGCGGGTCTCGCGCATGATCAGCAGGCCGTTGACCACCATCAGTGTCGCGGTCAGGCAGTGGACGCCGAGCGCGGTGGCCACGGAGCCGTGGTGGGCCAGCACGTTGGTCATGTCGCCGTACGCGGCGAGTGCTTCCACCAGCAGCACCCAGCCCAGCGCCCGGCGGTGACCCGTCAGCAGCAGGATGCCCAGAACCAGGGCCAAGACGACGTCGCGGATTCCCTTGGTGATCAGGAAGCCGCCGCCGTCGCCGGACGGCCAGCTCGGCAGGCCGTAGCCAGGCGCCGGCGTCTCCGGGCTCAGGATGTACTCCGTCCCGAACCAGAGGATGAAGAGGATGAAGGCGGCGGCCAGGACGGTGTTGATCTTCTTCAGCGACATGTTCTTCTCCATGCGAGTCTTCGGCAGCTTGGTGAGCTGCGGGGAGCTTGCCGAGTCCGGTGGGGTCTGATCAGGCCGTCTGGACGCGGCCGATCGAGGGGCGCAGCTTGCCGGGATCGCAGTTGCGGGATCAGAGCGGCAGCTGCATTCCCGAATGTCGGGATTTCGGTGGCCGGCCGCCCCCGAGGAGTGGGGGATTGGCACCGGCGCGGCCTCGTCCCGCGGGGTCAGAGATCGGATGCCCTCTCCGGCTCACCTGGACGGGGCGAAAGTCGTCGACATACAGGGGCAAACCGGTGCATGTCGAGGGATCGGTGGTATCAGGCGAGGGCGGCGACCAGCAGGGTGAACGCGGCGACGATGACGGCGACGCGGATGTAGTGGTAGCGGTCCCAGCGGCGCAGCTGCTCCTTCCAGTCGGCGGGCCGGTTCTCGGGGGTCCAGGTCTTGTTTCGGTTGTTGATCGGGACGAGCAGCAGGATCGACATGACCACGCTGAGGATCAGTAGTCCGGCGGCGGTGACGACGAGTCCGGCGCCGTGGTGGTGCCATCCGGCGACGGCCCAGATCGCGCTGAGGACGAGCGAGCCTATGTACCAGAACGGCATCAGGGCGCCGAGCATCCGGCCGCCGTGGGCGTGGCCGAGTTGGCTGCTGTCCTCGGGAAGCGCGTCCAGGATCCGGTTCATGATGAAGGCGACGGAGAACTCCACCCCCACCATCAGGCCGACGACGACGGTGGTGACGACCTCGAGTGCGTTGAGCATGACGACCCCTCCAGAATCTAGCGTTGCTAGGTACTGAGGCAACGCTAGTACTGCTAACGCTCGGTTGTCTAGCGATGCTAGAATCGAATCATGTCGGTACAGGAACGCAAGGAACGCGAACGGGCGGAGCGCGAGCGCCTCATCGTGGCGACGGCCCGTGAACTCGCAGAGCAGCAGGGCTGGGACGCGGTCACCACCCGTCGGCTCGCCGAGCGCATCGAATACAGCCAGCCCGTCCTCTACAGCCACTTCCGCGGCAAGCGCGAGATCATCGGCGCCGTCGCCCTGGAGGGCGCCACCGAGATGGCCGCGGCGCTGCGGGCCGCGACCTCCGCTACGGACGGCCCGCGCGAGCGGGTCGCCGCCCTCGCCCGCGCCTACCTCGACTTCGCCGCACGCAACCCGGCGGTATACGACGCCTTGTTCCAGCTCGACGGCGGCTTGGCATACGCGCAGGAGGACACCCCCGAGCCGCTGAAGGACGCCTTCGCCGCCCTGCTCGAGTGCCTCGCCGAGGTCGCCGGCGACGGCGTCCAACCGGGGCTGTTCACCGAGGTGTTCTGGGCGGCTCTGCACGGCCTGGCTACCCTGACCCGAGCGGGCCGCCTGCTGCCCGAGGACGCCGAGCCGAGGGTGGAACTGTTGGTGGACCGGCTCGCCATGGTCTGACACACCGCCCCGGCGGGACGCAGCCGTGCCCTCGGGCCTGGCCGTTGCCTGCCTGCGGCAGCGCCTTGCCCCCGCAGTAGGCCCGTTCCACGAGGCTACGGGCCTGGTGCCGCGGACCCGGGGGCCAACTGGTCACCAGCGCACTCGGCTCTGCCCCAGAAGGGCCGCCGGGTCCCGGCACCGCACCGGCTCACCTACACCGCCGACTTCGCCTGGCCCGCCCAAACCCCGCTGCTTCCGCCATCCTGGCGTGCTCTTCGCTGAGCCACCGGGCGACGGTCGCGCCGTATGCGGCGGCGGCCTGCTCCCAGGGGAAGCGGCCGGAGTCGAAGGAGGCGAGGCGGCTCTGCGGGAGCCGGTCGTGCAGGTGGACGCCGCCGTTGGACGGCGGTACCAGTTCGTCCTGCTAGGTGTTCATCACCAGCACCGGCGTCATGATCGACGGCAACAGGTCCCCGAGGACGGGGAGTTCCGCGGGGTATGCGCGGACACAACGCGCAGACTCGGCGAAGCGTCCGCCCCCGTAGGCGGACACGTCGAGCGGATACGCCGACCCGCCGCTGCCGACCATGACCGATGCCACCGACTCCGGCTGGCAGGCAGCCAGGAACAGCGCCGCGCCGGTTCCGGCGTCTGGGCCTATAGGGCCTGTTGTGAAAGTGGCTGGAGATGCGGGATGTCGTTCAGAGACTGCGGATGGCCTCGGCCAGGTCGGATCCGTAGGAGGACCAGCAGATCACTGAGCCGTCAGTGTCGAGCTGACCCATGAACCATTCACCGTCGTCCCTCACGAGGCACAGTTCGTGGAACGCAAGAATCAGATCGGGCTGGAGCGGCTCGTAGTCGTCCTGACCGGCGGCTTCGACGACTACGAGCCGATCGGAGGAGAGCGGGGCGGCGCTCGGGTCGCCTGAAAGAGCGCGTACGCGTTCGATCGTCCATCCGGCGGGGAGTCCTGAGTTCACCGGCGCATGGTCTCAACAATGTGCCCATCACAGCCACTCGTTAAGGACTGCGACCAGCACGGTTGCTTCGTAGCGGACGACGAGCTCGTCCTACCGGGTGGCGACGGCCCGGTGTCTCTTGAGCCGGTTGATCCCGCACTCGACCGCATATCGCTGCTTGTAGTCGTCCTTGTTGAACCTCGGCGGCCGCCCGCCACGTGATCCGCGCCAGAGCCGGTTGCGGACCCGGTCGGCAGGTACCGGGATGGTGGCCTTGATCCCGCGTCTGCGAGGGTAGGAGCGGTTGCTCCGCGAGTCGTACGCCTTGTCGGCGCGCACCCGGACCGGGTGCTTGCGCGGCCTGCCCACGCCGAGCCGCGGCACCCTGATCGCCTCCAGGACGGGCTCGAACTGCGGGGAGTTACCCCGCTGCCCGGCCGTGATCACCACGGACAGAGGCTTCTGCCCCTGCTCGACCGCGAGGTGGATCTTGCTGGTCAGCCCGCCGCGAGACCGGCCGAGCCCGTGGTCGTCCGGCTCGACGAAGATCCCGCCGGACGGCTCTTTCTGGAGATCCCCCATTTCACCGCCCCGGCGGCGTGCTGGTGGGCTCGGCAGACCATGGAGTCGACCTTCACGTCCCAGGTGATCAGACCTGCCACGGACCATAGCGTTCCGGCACGTCACGCCACGGCGCACCAGTCCGCGTCCGCCACCGCATGCCGTCTACCAGCTGCCGCCGCGTCCACATGTGCTGCCGGCCCGGCTTGATACCCCGCGGCAGCAGCGGCTCAAGCCGGGCCCGCTGGCCGTTCGTCAGATCCCCACGTCCCCCAGGACGTGATCATCAACGAACAAAATCCACTCTCGCAACAGACCCTAGAGGGAGGGCCAAGACCTGCGGGGTGCGCGTGGCGCTACCCGGGAATGTGGCGGGACCCGGCCGGGGTGGCTTCGACCGGCCGGGTCCCGCGCGCGTGGACCCTCTCGTCGCCCTGCCAGCCTGACGTGCACGAGCCCGCGCTGCGCGCTGGGGAGCGCCGGGCGGGTGACACGCTCACACTTACGGCTGCACAGGCCGCGGTGGGTACCGGGCGGCTCAGGATGGGGTTTCCGTTGTAGCCCCACGACGAGGGCACCGAGGACCGCGACGGCACCGACAACCGCCTCCACGCCTGACCTGACCCCACCCCGCTTGCGGGTATCCCAGGAGCCCCGGCGTCGACGCTGACCGGTATCCGGCCGGCCCCGGTGCTCCGCTCGATCAGCCGCGCGGGCGGGCCGGAGCGTGGCACCGGGCGCAGGGGCCGGCTGTCCTGTACGACCGTCACCGGTCGATGGCGGCCATGTTCCCTTCGTCGTGGCGCTCGCCGGCAGCCGGGGTGAGGTTGTTCAGCCTCTCAACCTGCGCGTCGGTCAGCTCGATGGCGTCGGCCGCGGTGTTCTCCTCGACCCGGGCGACGCGCTTGGTACCCGGAATGGGGGCGATGTCGCCGCCCTGGACGAGTAGCCAGGCCAGGGCGATCTGTGCCGGGCTCGCGTCCGCTTCGGTGGCGACGGCCTTGACCTCGTCGACGATGCGCAGGTTGCGCTGGAAGTTCTCGCCCGTGAAGCGCGGGTTGGTCTTGCGCCAGTCGCCGTCGGCGATGTCGTCGGTGGAGCGGATCTGGCCGGTGAGGAAGCCGTGGCCGAGCGGCGAATAGGGTACGAGGCCGATGTGCAGCTCGCGCAGCAGCGGCAGGATCTGCGCCTCGACGTCCCTGGTCCACAGGGAGTACTCGGTCTGCAGCGCGGCGACCGGATGCACGGCGTGGGCGCGGCGGATGGTGTCGGGGCCGGCTTCGGAGAGGCCGATGTGGCGGACCTTGCCCTCGGCGACCAGCTCGGCCAGTGCCCCGACGGTGTCCTCGATGGGAGTGCTCGGGTCGACCCGGTGCTGGTAGTACAGGTCGATGTAGTCGGTGCCGAGACGCATGAGGGAGCCCTCGATGGCGGTGCGGACGTTCGCCGGGCTGCTGTCGATGACGCCGGGGCCGCCGCCGGAGTGCTGCACGATGCCGAACTTGGTCGCCAGCACGACCCGGTCGCGGCGCCCCTTGAGAGCCTGGCCGACCAGCTCCTCGTTGGTGTAGGGGCCGTAGATCTCGGCTGTGTCGAGGTGGGTGACGCCCAAGTCCAGCGCCCGGTGGATGGTGCGGATCGACTCGGCGTCGCTGCCCTCTCCGACGTTGTAGTAGCCGGACATCGACATGGCGCCCAGACCGATCCGGGAGACGTCGAGACCACCCAGTGAGATGTGCTCCATCAGAAAGTTCCGTTCCTCGGTTTCCGGGCGATCTCACGCCCGGGGGCGGAGCAGCCGCACGCGGAGGACGCCCGCCAGGGCCGACCGTCGAGTTCCATGATCAGCGCGACGCACTGAGCCCGCCATCCAGGCAACCACCCGCAGCCACCGCGTGGGCCGCCGTACGACGTTGTCCAGGGTGAGTGCGGGGCGGCCGTGGGGGACCGCGGGGACTCTTTGGGGTGCGGGCGTACGACAGCCGGCCCTGGGCCATGAGCTGCTGAGCTGCGGCCTGCACACGGCAGCCCGTCCGGGCCTAACCCTCCCGAGCCATCCGTAACCACCTGCGAGGTCGGGGCATCGGCGCGGTCATGCCACAGCCGTCCGACCACATCGGCCACCTCCTACGGCGAGGCCACCGAGGCGCCCGCCCGCCCGGCTCCGATGCCAAGGCCTACAAGCAGCGAGACACTGTCGAACGCTGCATCAATCGCCTCAGCTGGCCGTTTAACGTCCTGCCTGAAGTCGCTCAGTACGAGTTGTCGAGTTGGTCTCCGAGGAATCGAAGCTCGCGATCTCGAAGGGCGGCTGCGGTGTCGTCGCGGCTTCGTCCCCTTCTTGTGGTGTGCGGGGCACCCGTATGCCTCGCCGGTGGCGAGGACTCGTCCGACGTCGTAGCGGGTGGCGGCCCGCTGGTTCTTCGATCCAAGTGGCCGGGCGGGTCCGGGCCGGGCGGGTTCCGGTGCACGGGCCGGCGTGCCCGTCTTCGCCCGCAGGTTCCTGAACCCACCCCATGCCGCCCGCCGGGTAGCCGGAAGAGACTTCCGGAAGGTTCTCCTCGCCGAACTTGCAGCCCGGCCCTCCGGCACCGGTGCCGGTCGGACCGCACTGGAGAGCCCAGGGCCCCGGTGGTGAGGCGGTGGCAGCTGGTTCTTCCGGGCACGGAACGCGCGGTGGTGGTCGGAGCCACCGCCTGCCTTGCCATCCTCCAGTGTGGGCAGACGCAGACGCAGACGCAGACGCAGACGCAGACGCAGCCGTTTGCGGGTCGCCTCGGTCACTTGAACAGCAGTCCGGTGAGGGTTCGGAAGACCTCCTCGGGGTCCTGGTCACCCAGTGGGCCGTTCAGGTTCCGGCTCAGCAGCAGCGTCGCGAAACCGTGGGCCAGGGTCCAGGCAGCGATCCCCGTCAGCCGGGTGTCGTCGCCCCGTCCCGCATCGGGCAGCTGGGCTACTCCCATGCGCAGTTGCTCGCCGGCGCGCTGCCTGGCGGCTGTCAGGTCCGGGTCGTCTCCGCGCAGCAGTTCCGGCTGGAACATCACCTGGAAGTGCGCCGGGTGCGTCGTTGCGAACCGCACGTAGCGGACGCCCCGTTCACGCAGGTCCGGCGCGTCCGCGAGTGCCTCCGCGAGGAAGTCGTAGCCTTCCGCGGCGATCGCGGTGAGCAGGCCGGTGCGGTCCTTGAAGTGATGTGCCGGGGCGGCGTGCGAGACGCCGGCCCGGCGCGCGAGGTCGCGCAGGCTCAGGGCGCCGGGGCCCTCGGCGGCGATGACATCGAGGGCCGCGGTCAGGACGGCGTGGCGGAGATCGCCGTGGTGGTAGGTGCGCTGGCTCGTCATGGTCAGCAGACTACGCACAGTCTAGACATTGACAAGTTCGACAGGCGTGAGCAATCTAGTCACTGTCAAGTTCAAAGCGGCCGAGCCCGGATTGCACGGAACCGGTGAGCCTGTTGAGGAGATGTCATGACGGACCGGAACGCCGTATCGGATGGAATCGAGTTGGGTCGCGTACGGCACCTGTGGCAGCTCCTCGAGCCGCTGCACGCCGTGCTCTATTACGCGCCGGAGTCCTTCGAAGAGGCGGCCGCGCTGGGCTTCGAGACCGGTGAGCGGTGGCCGAGCTACTTTGCCTGGCGGGCCGCGCCGCTGGGGGCAGCGGGACGGGGTCAGGTGGAGTCCGCGTTCTACAGCTTCAGCCCGGAGATGGTCGGGCGGTACGTCCCCGCCGTATGGGACGGTGCGTCCCCCGAGGCCGTACTCGCCGCCCGCGAGCGGGCAGTCGACCGCGCCTACCGTGCGCTCTTGGGAGACCGCATCCACAGCATCGAGCTCGCGGAGGCCGCAGACCTGGCCCGCCGTGCTGCCGAGGCCGCCGACGTCGGGGGCCGCCCGCTCGCCTCCGCTAATGCGGCCCTGGCCTGGCCGGACGCCCCGTACCTCATGCTCTGGCAGGCGGCGACGATCTTGCGGGAACACCGTGGGGACGGCCACATCGCGGCTCTCCTGGCCGCGGGGCTCGACCCGGTAGAGGCACTCGTGTCGTTCGCCGCAATCGGGGCGGCGCCGGAGGAGACCTTCCAGAGCCGCCAGTGGAGCGCGCCGGACTGGGCCGCCGCGCGTGAGCGCCTCGTCGGGCGCGGCCTGTTGGAGCCCCACGGCGCCGCGACGGCGACCGAGTCGGGCCGTGCACTGCGCGCGAAGGTCGAGCGCCGCACGGACGAGCTCGCCGCGGGGCCGTGCGAGGCGCTGGGCTCTGACGGTCTGGCGCGGCTCGCGGCCCTGCTCGGCGAGTTCTGGGTCGCGGTGATCGGCTCGGGGCTGCTGCCCATGACGACCACGTTGGGGATCGGAAGAGCCTGAAGATCTCGTGGGCTCACCCTTCTCGCTGTCCCTGCTCGCATGCACAGCAGCAGTGATCACGGCTGTCACGAGGTGACCAAGCTGCTGTCGTCAGGCGCCAATCACGAAGATGGCCGGCTGTCATGGGCTTGCCTCTTCAGACCTTGAGCGCGGCGCGGGCGCCGCCCCGCCCCCCGCGAAGCGCGGGGCCTCACACACCATCACCGGCCGCGCAGCAGCCGGTGGGTAGTCGGCTGGGGTGGCCCGCCATGTTGTAGCCCGTGCCGACCCCGTATCGGCAGCTCGGAGCGTGGCATTTCGAGCAGGGCCGGTCTGGCTTGGTGCCCAGGTGACGGGCTGGGGTCTGGCGGGGGTTTCGGGGGTGGCCATCGTGTGCCCCTCTTGACCGTTTCGGCGCTGCCTCTCCAGGGTGAGGATGGCGGCGGCGATGGGCGTGAGGCGGCTCGGGCTGCACCGGGACCGGTGGAAGATCCGCCATGACTTCAGTCGCGCATACTTCGTTCGACAGGCGCCCGCGCTGCCGGAGGGCTCGGTTGGCCGTCCGCTGGGTGTGGGTGGGTTCCCCAACGGGTGGGCGTCTGAGTGGGGTGGCCACCCAGGGTCGGCGCCGAACTATGGGACGGCCCTTGGGCTATTTCCTTCAGATCATCGGATCGTTGGTCTGGTGTGTCGTTGCCTGATGCTCAGTGGGCACGCATCGAGCCGTCCCTGCCGGACCGGACGCCGAAGCGGGGTGGTGGCTTCGGGACGTGATCACCGGGAGGTCTTCTACGCGATGGGCGTACTCGCCGCGGGCCACTGCCGGCGTTCGGGAATCAACCTGCGCAGGATCCACAAGCCGGCGCGCAGCTTCCAGTCTCCCGGGGAGCGGATTTCGGAGATGAGCGCGCCGGTGCTCCTGCCGATCGACCGCGACGCTTCCTCGGTCGCATCCGGGTCCAAGAGCCTGTCGCAGTTGAACCAGGCCAAGCCCCGTGCGACCCGGATCCCGTAATTGGTCAACAATTCGTCACTACGGGTGAACAGCCTGTCCAAAGAGCTGAGCCCATGAATGTACCTGGACGAAAGGTCGTCCTGGACCCTGTCGATACAGGACCCCAGCACGTCGTTCATGCGGTGGAAGTCCGCGATGTGGCTGCGGTCGCCCGTGGACGTCGCCATGCGCCGCAAGGCCCCCGGCAAGTCGTACGAAATGTGCGCCATCATGGAAAAGAGCACGTCTTCCAGCGTGTACGAGCGCCGGACACTCGAAGCGGCGAAGGCATCTCGCCATGGTTGAGGGATGGAGTCCGGCAGATCACTGGGCCGGACTTCGTCCGCGGAGCCGCCGGGTCGTCCTGCGAGCCATGCGTCGATGCTGTCCATCGCGGCGAAGTAGGCCGAGGCGAGCGTCTCGCACAGCTCGGCGACCCACGGCGGGTCGTTGAACGCGGGGGTGCCTGTATCCAGGGCTGTGGCGAGCGTCTTCGTGAGGCGGTAGTAGGTGTAGGCGAACGCGGCCCGGCGATCGTGTGTGATGTCGTACTGCCTGACCCGGTCGGCAAGCAATCCCGCGACCAGGGTGACCTTTTCGGCGGGGAGCATGGACTCGGCGGTCATCGGGAGTATGTTCCTGCCGCCCGCTAAGCCGGCGCGCTGATTCGGCGGGTTTCCTCGGTCGCCCTGCCCCAGTCGCACACCAATTCCGCGAAGAGGCTTTGGCGGTCGGGTGCCACCTGATAGTCCGCTGTCCAAGGGGTTTCGAGCAACGGCATGTGGTAGGTCGCGGCCATGCCTTCGTCGCGAATTTCCGCAGAGTAGGTGAAGGTCCGCGTGAGCAGGCCCGGCACAGGACCGAGCCTCTCCTTCGCGCGGACAGTGACTCCGGTTCCGTTGCTGTCCAGTACGTACTGCTCTTCCAACAGGTACAGGGTCACGCCGAACTTGGACATCCTGACCACATTGTCGGCCTGGCCGAACTCGCCCTCGTCCGGCTTCGCCACGATCGTCGAACTCTGCCGTGGCGCACCGGTGAGGCGCTCGATGGTGTGCATGGCGGTCGCGAGCAGCTTGTTCGTCAATCCGATGCGGCTGCGCATGAGACGACGCCAGGAAGTGACGCGGAAGGTGGCTTTTCCATGCCAGGTGCCGGTCCCGATGTCGAAGTAATAGACGTGGTTGGGCGCGGTCGTGCGGTGTCGAGGGATGCCCTCGGGCTCCATTGTCACGGTGCGTAGCATATCATCACGCCCTGTAAATATTGTGGGTGCTGTTCCAGCGGGTGGTGCCGGAGGCGCCGTCGCGGCCGCAGGGCGGTGGCAGGCGTCGGCACGGTGACCGGGAAGTGCTCGCCGCGATCGTGTCCGTGGCTGCGTCGGGCTGTACGTGGCAACAATTGCCATCGGCTTCGTTCGGGCCGTCGGGGGCGACAGCTCGCCGGGGCTTCTCCGAGTGGAGCAAGGCCCGGGTGGGCCAAGCTCCACCGCCCGGTCCTCGACGAGCTCGGCGCCCGCGGTGACGGTGGCCTGGACCGGTCCCGCTGTGCAATCGACTCGGTGAACGTGCGGGACCTGAAAAGGGGGAACCAGGACCTTGAACCCCTCGTCCGCGGCATACCGCCCATCCGCTCACGCCGCGGACGCCGGAGGCGCAAGCCCGGCAAGCTCCACGCCGACAAGGGCTACGACTACGCCCACCTGCGGAGATGGTGAGCCGGACGCGGTATCCAGCACCGTATCGCCCGCAAGGGCACCGAGTCCTCCCAGCGCCTGGGCCGGCACCGCTGGACCATCGAACGCGCCATGGCCTGGCTCGCCGGCCGCGGCCGCCTCCATCGCCGCTACGAACGCAAGGCCGAGCACTTCCCGGCCTTCACCGGCATCGCCCGCACTCTCATCTGCTACCGGCGCCTGGCGCGGCAGACGTGACGCAGCGGCTCTCCCACTACGGGACGTTCCACGCGGAGATGAACGGCTGCCCGTCCTCGGCGGCCAGGAAACTGAGAGTGCCCGGATGCGGATGGCCGAGCAGACGGCTGGCGGACGCGTCAAGGCCAAGCCAGCGCACGGTCAGCACCCGCGCCAGATGACCATGAGCGACGACGGCGACATCACCGTCGCCGAGCAGCGGCCGGATCCGGTCCAGCATCGCATCCGTGCGGGCGGCCACCTGTTGCAGCTGCTCGCCAGGATGGTCGGCGTCGCCGGGAACGACGCCGTCCCGCCACAGATCCCAGCCCGGCCTCGCCTCCCGGATCTGGCCGGCGGTCAGGCCCTCATATCCGCCGTAGTCCCACTCCATCAGGTCGGGATCGGGCCTGACACCGGTCAGACCTGCCAGCTCCGCCGTCCGCAGGGCCCGGCTCAGCGGACTGCTGAACACGGCAACCAGACGGCGCTGGGCAAGCCTCGGAGCAAGCGCCTTGGCTGCGGCCTCGCCCACGTCCGTCAGCGGAACGTCAGTGCGGCCGGCATGCTGGCCCGACACGCTCCACTCGGTCTGGCCATGCCTGATCACTATCAACTCGCCCATGGCTGCGCACACTAACTGTTCATGCGACACGACGTGACACTTTCCTCGACCTGGCCGCCGGGTCCCTCATCTGTCGCCGCCGACGCACCACATGAGATGACCTCCAAAGCAGGCAGGAGAGACCGACCAGTGATGGACGGTCAGCCCTTGACCGAGTCCGCTCCGGGCCCCAGGGGGCGCCGGCCGGGGGAGCGGGGTACTGCGGCCTCCTCGCCAGCGGTGCCGCTGTCCTCGGCCGGCTCGGCGGCGAGGCGGCCCCGGCGGGCAGCCGTAGGGGCCGCAAGGGGAGTTGTAGGGCGCGGGCCGGTGCCCAGGGTGCGACGTTCGGTCATCACCCCAGTTTCCCGGCTCCGCAGTGCGGTTGGGACCGTTCAGCTTGTGCTTTGAGGTCGGACCGAGCCAGTGGCGACGTACGCGGCGGGTCACCAACCACCCCGCCCCGAGCAAATCCGATGGCACCGACAGCCTTCGGGCGACAAGACTGGGTGGGTGAACCCCCTGCCGCCGGTGCCCCGCCCGCTCCCTGTGCCAGTACCGGACCCGCGCGCCCGCAACGTCGATCTCGACTATGAGGGCATGCACGCCCTGGTTGCCGACCTGGTTCTGCCCGGCGATGCGTCGATGTACGTCATGAGCGCGATGGAAACCTCCCGTGAGCTCATCCGGCACTCCTACTACCGGTACGAGTTCGCCACCGTCGCCGTCACGCACTCCCTGTTCGCCCTGGAGCACGTCCTCACCGAGCGCCTTGCCGTCAGCAAGCCGCTCCAGGACCTGATCGAGCAGGCCGCCGAGACAGGGCTCATCTCAGCTGAACTGGCCACCCGACTCGACCGCAGCCGACAACTGCGCGACAAGCTCGCACAGGGCGCCGTAACCAGTGCCGCCCTCGGCCCGGCCGGGGCCATCGAGATGGTGCGTACCGTCTTCGACGCCGTTTCCCTGCTCCTTCGCCCACCGCCTGCGGCAGAAGCGACACCCGCCTACATGAGCGGAGAACAGACCGAGGAGCGACTCGCCCGGCTTTGGGAGGAACACCGGCGCGCACTGTATCCCGACAGCTTTCGCGGCGTGGACATCGAGGGCGTGGAACTGATCCTCCTGGACGCCGATGTCGCGGGCCTCGTCCACAGCGAGCTGAACGGCGGACTCGACGACAACGGCATTGCCATCCTCTGGGCGTGTATCGCCGACCTCGACAAGATCGAGTCCCTGATCAATTCGGAGTACTGCGCCTCGTACTTCACGAAACTCCGGACGATGGCCAAACTCGCAGCAGCGCGCCACATCCCTACCGCGACCTGACCCCAGGGTTGAAATGGGAAGCTCCCGTGACTCTCGTCAGGTTCTGTGCCGCGTCCGTCAGCACACCTCGGCCTGCCACAGGATCAATTGTCAGACAAGCTCTAGAGGGGAGTTGGCCAGCAGTCGGCGTTGGTGGTCCCGGGCCGGCTCGTCGTAGTACTTGTCCCACCAGCGCCTGGAGGCGAGCGGCACCGGGGCTTCGACTCCGGTCTCGGGGCCGGGCGTGGGCTGGTGCGCGGCCAGGCGGAGCGAGTCGCGGAAGCGGTGGTGGTTGAACAGGCGCAAGAACTCGGTGAGATAGATCTCGGCGAGGCCGTGGTCGCCCCGGATCACCAGCATGTTCTCGTCGTTCTTGTTCGCGGAGGGGTTGCTGAAGTTGGCCGAACCGGTGACCACGATCGGATCGTCGCCGATCGGGTCGATCAGCAAGTACTTCGTGTGCAGGTACTCGATGTTGTTGGAGAACGGGTTGTCGTGCTCGGCCGCCCAGCCGGCGAGGCCGCCCTCTTCGACGATGCCACCGGCCACGAGCTCGGTGTCGGGATCGGTGACCAGGTTCCGGTTCGCGTCGGCGACGGCGGCGTCCTCGAAGAGCAGCCAGCGGAGCGCAGGGTGGTCACCGGGGAGCTGGTCGGCGAACCGGGGATCGAGTTTGAACGGGAACGTGATGCACAGCAGGTCCTGGGCCGATCCGAAGAGATCGGCGTATCGGTCTTGCGCCGTGGTCCGCGTGTGCGGGCTGAACACGACCGAGATACCCGCGGGCCAGGAGTCGGGTATCGGGTTGTTGGCGTCCACCCAATTGTTGAGGGTGCCAGGGGTCGGGTCCGTGACGAGCTGTGCCCAGTAGTCGCGGTACTGCTGGGCGACGGCTGGCTCAGTAACCGTGTGCCCGACGTTCGACTGGCCGAAGATCCCGTTCTCGGTGATGTTGGTAGAGCCCGTCCAGACCGACTGGGGCGCACCCTCGTGGCTTGCGATCACGAACTTGTTGTGCGGGATCTGAGCCCGGGCCCGCCAGGCGACGACCAGGTCGTCGATGCCGGCGGCGGTCACCGCTGCGCGGTTGTGCGGGTGGTCGAACACGACGAGCTGGACGTCCACGCCCGTGTCTGCGGCCACACGGAAGGCCTTCAGCACGGGCAGGTACTCGAACTCGTACAGCGCCGCATGGAGCTGCCCGTGGTCGCCGGCGGCGGTGCCGATGAAGGCGAGCAGCGCCTCCTCGAGACCGCGCGACAACCATCGCCAGGCCTCACGGTTGGCGATGTCACGGGGGTGGAGGTTCTTGAAGCGCTCGGCGTAGGCCTGCGAGGCATACACGCCACGGTTGAACCAGACACCGTGCACGCCCGGCTCCTCGGTCTGCACTTGCAGCTCGACGGTCGAGACCGGGGTGAGTTCCTCCCCCGGAGTTCCGGTCATGGTGTGCACGCGGTAGGTGTAGGTTCGCCCTGGCTTGGCGCGGTAGTCACCCCAGGCGAAGGTCTGGAACGGGTTCCAATTCGATCCCCAATGACGCCTCGCCTGCGGAAAACGGAGGCGGTTGTCGAGCCACCGGTGCTGGCCTTCAGCGTGATCGAACCGCTCGACCCCGAAACCGAGCACGCCATTCATGTCAGCTCGATCGTGGTCGAACCCCAACATCACGACGTGAGTCCCCGCGATGGCCTGCACTCGCAATGGCCCAGAACTGCCCTGCACCCTCATGCGCACGCCTCCTGCTCCCTCGGCCGTCTTCTGGACCAACGCTCGCTTCCGGCCGGGCCCAGCCATCGGCTGCTCCGCCGTCAGGTTTCCAGGCCGTGTTCGAGGAAGCGTTTGCGGCCGTCCTGTTTCAGGTCTCGTTGATGGATTAGCCGTCGTACGTGCCGCCCGTGCAGGTCCGCAAACCGGTACGGGAGTCGCACTCCACGTTCCGTGACCGGCCCCACAAACCGGCCCGCCGACAGGCAGACACGGCAGCCTGCACAACGGGACCCATGGCGCCAAGAGCGGCCATGATCACGACCGGCAGCTGTGAACCCGAGTCCCGAGTCGTGTACGCAGGGGAGCTCCTTTGAGGACGAGCGACACCAACACGTCAATACCAGCTTCACCCCGCGCCGCGTCGGGCGCACCCTGACGCGGGGGCGCCCTCAGAGCTGGTACCTGGGGTACTGGCTGCACCCTGCCGCCATCGGCGGTGGCATCGCCACGAGAGCGACGGCGGCCATGATGACCGAAGCATTCACTCTGTCGAACGTGACATACCTGGAAATTGCACACGACGCGTCCAACGTCTCCAGCAGTGCCATTCCGCGCCGCCTGGGCTTCAGCGAAGTTCGTCGTGAGCAGGTAACGCCCCCCGCTGCCCCCTCAGACTCCGGCATCGATGTGATCTGGCGACTGAACCGCCCCACGCCGCCCGTTGGCCAGCGACATTCCCTGCCACTGACTGCGCGGCCAGTACTCAACTCCAACCGCTTCGGTCCCAAACGAGATGACCTCTCAAGAGGGAGGGCGGCGGGGTTCCAGTGGTTGAAGTCCCCGACCACGCTGCCCGGCCCTTCGGGGGTGTCCTCGGGCAGGACGAAGGCGACCTGGGTGCGGTCCTGGAGCTGCTTGCGTTCAAATACGCTGATCTCCAGCCGTAGAAGTCGTCGAGAGGATCGGGCATTCTCGCCCGTGCCGTGGCACCATGCCGAACTGGTCCGCTGACCTGAGCCGGACTCTCCGCCGGCCCGGGTGAGAATGAATCATGGACCGTCTGCTGCACCTCGACCGCCCGCTCGACGAGCTGGATCCACCCCGCTGGGCCCCTCCTGCCAGTGACGCGACCCGTCTGGTCCGCAAGGTCCATGAGCTGCGGCGCATTCCGCTGGGCGAACTCGAGCCGGCGGATCTGCGGACCCTCATCTCGCAGCAGGTGGCGCTCCCGTACGTACTTCCGCTCGCGGTGCGCTTGCTGGTTGAGGAGCCGCTGCTCGACGCCTACTTCTACGAGGGCGACCTCCTGCTCGCGACCGTCAGTGTCCCCGTTTCGGCCTGGTCCCTGTTGCCGGACCTCGCCGCACGGCTGTGTGCCGTGATCAGGGCATTGCCGGAGGCAGTAGTCGCAGGACTGCCCCGCGGCGCCGCCGAGGAACTCGCCCGATTCGTCACGGGCGCCGCATCACTTCGCTGATGAAGGCGCGGTGGGTCGCCCGTGACACCATGGCCCACACCAGTGGCTACGACGCGCCGGACGGATGGGGCGGCCCCTTCTACGAGGGGCGTTAAGACCGCACTCGGGTGAATGGCACCTGCACGAAGGGCTGCTGAAGTGAGGAAGCCGTCATGAGTACGGGAAAGTGGCTGCGGATCTCCCTACGGCGCTACGTCCTGACCGCCGTGCTGGCCTGGGTGACAGCGGCCTCGGTGCTGCCCGCTCTCGGTGACGAGCCCTTCGCCGAGGAGTTCGCGCTTGAGATGCGGGTCGGACTCGTGGGGGTTCCCCTCCTGACGATCGCGACCATGTTCGTGATCGTCCTGCTGTCCGGCCGTCGGTTCGAACCGCCGACCGGGGGTCCCGTGCGGATCCGGGGCGGCTGGATGGTCGTCCTGCCGTTGTTGCTGTTGCTGCCGGTGGGAATGCTCATGCCACTGCAGTACCTGATCATGCTGGGCGCGCAGCTGGCCTACGTGGTCTGGGTACTGCCCTGCGAGGACGCACGCGACACGGCGAACGTCCTGCGCTCGCTCGCCGACCCGGCTGTCCCCGCGGAGCAGCGGGCCCGGACGGCACGGGCGGTCGCGCAACTGCGGACCAGTCCGGTCGTGGAAGCCCTGGTGCTCGTCGCGGCGGACGAGGAGCCGGAGGTCGCCGAAGCGGCACTGGAGGGCCTCTGCACCATCTGGCGGTACGACGGGGTCGTCGGCGAGAACCTGTTGCTGAGGCTTGCGCCGCAGGACCAGGACCGGGTCCGGGCGCTGGGCATCAAGGTCCGCAGCCCCTGGTGACAGGCGCGGCGTTCCGCTAGGAGCCATCAGGGCCTGGCCTTCCCGGCACTCGGGAGGGCCAGGCCCTGAACGTGCCCTGCCGGTATGCCGTCCGTGTCTCAGAAGCCGGGTGGGAGCGGCATGGCCATGTGTCTACCGACCAGTGGGCGGACAAGGGAGCGGACGCGAAGTTCCGTTACGGGAGGACTGTGTCCGCCCCTTTCTCTCAGGGCGCCGCGGAGACGTGACGGTGGCCGCTCCCAGGACTCACGGAGAAGGAGGCCCCACGTGCTCGTCTTCGAGAAGGGCACCGGAGACCCGAACAACATCGCTTACGCTTCGCAGGTCTCCTCGCTCCGCACGTTCATGCGTGCGCGGCTCTGCACATAGGCGAGTACGCCGACACCCGTCTCCCGACGGCCCACCACGATCGCGTCGACAAGAACGAAGGTTTCCCACACATGCAGCAGATCCCCGACGTCGGTAAGAACACGCTCGGCAAGCCGGACCCGTGGGCCAAGTTCCGAGGGCTCGCCTGGTGGCAGCTGGTGCTCTCGGTCGCGCCGATCCTCCTGCTGCCGATCGGTGGAGCGATAGGCGGGGCCATCGGGGCGGCAGGCCTCTTCGCCAACCTCTCCCTGGCCCGCAAGCAGTTCGGTACGCCGCTCAAGGTCCTGTCGATGCTGGGCGTGGTACTCCTCTCCTACCTGGGGTACTTCCTCGTCGCAGGTCTCCTCTACACCCTCATAAAGGGCTGACTCCCCGGTATCCTTCAGAACCGTGTGCCCGCCGGACGGACGACAGATCCCGGGGGACTGACTCCCGTCTTGAGCAGGCCGATCTGGTGCTCTGCCGACCCGGACGGGTCTATGGAGAAACGATGCCTCCCCTCGCCGACGCGGGGGACAGGCGCCACTTCATGAAGCTGTACCAGGACTTCTGACGAGACGACGCCATCCGCTACGTCGTCGATACCGGCTGCAAGGGGAGAGCCCTCCCGGCCGACTACCCGCCCTGGCGTACCCGCGCAGTCCCCCCTTCACCCAACGGCGCCAGGCCCGCGGAGCCAGTCGCTTCACGTTGCTCGCTTCGGCGTCCTTCTCCCTCGCCGCCGGGACCCGGATCACCGCGCCACTGCGGCCGATCATCTCCTTGATGGCCACCGGGTTCCGCGGTACCAGCTCCTGGGCCTCCGCCCAGCAGTAGAGCCCGCCGAGCGCCGTCAACTCGCGGTCCCACTTGGATCCGCCCACGGGCTCGGGTTCTCCGCGGCAAAGCGCCGCCAGCCCTCGTAATCGTCCACGTCATCGGCGACGGCCTGCGTCCGCACATGTCCGCGGCCCGGAGGAAGTTCAGGAACAGGCAGGTGGCGGTGCCGTAGTTCCTACAGCCGTGGTGAACCGGCTTTTGTCGTCGCCGATCTTGCCCAGGATGCGGGCACCGAGCTGGGGACCGATCCCGGGGAGCTCAGCATGATCGCCGCGTGGACCGGTGTCCCGGTCCGCTCAGTGAGCGGTCAGCGAGTAGGCCGGCAGCGGCGTGTTGCCCCGGTCCTTCGCCAGGGACCGAAGCACGTCCGCCTGGCTGAGTACCAGGTCCCGTACTGTTTTCGGTAGTTCAGCCATACGGTCCACGTCGTCGAGCAGTGCCGCGCAGGCGTCCACCTCCCAGTCGCCGTCCTGAAGGGCGGTGGTGTCCACGGCTTGCCCTGGTGCGGGGTCCCAGCCCGCCGCTGCGAGAACCCGGAGCAGACCTTCGTGCGAGAAGGGAGTGCGCACATTGCCTTCGCCCCGAGACCCGCTCGCCTCAATCTGGCCTTGGATCAGGACAGCCAACAGGTGCGGCAGTTGGTCGGCAGAGCGGGGTGCGAGGTCCCACTCGGTGAAGCACAGGTTCCGTGCCCAGCGGCGAACCCGGGCGAGGGTCTCTCCTAGCTGGTCCAAGGAGGCGAAGTACCAGGAGCAGTGTGCGAGGACGGCATAGTCGAACCCGCTGTCAGGGAAGGTGACCGCCTCGTCGAGGACGTCCAGACCGAATCGGAAGTCGATGCGGGAGCCCAGCGGCGTCGCCTTGAGGTGCTTCGCCGACTGCCCGAGGGTGAGCGGGGCGCCGTACGACGGATCCGCTATGTCGACGGCGACCACCCGGCCCTGCGGGCCGACGGCTTCGGCGAGTACGGCCGTCATATCGCCCTGTCCACAGCCAACCTCCAGGACCGACGCTCCGGCCGGGATGCCCCAGCCGGAGACGAGTGCGGCCCGGTAGCGGGTCTGAGCCAGCTGGATGCCGGGACCCACACTGGCGGCGGCCATGGCGGCCGCGATCGAGGGTGCCTTCGCCATCAGATCGGTCTTGTTCACAGGATCCTTCGTCGTCTTCGGGTGCTGTGCATGTCGAGGCCGCGGGCTGCAGCGGCGACACCGTCACCTCTACGCACCCACCCCTGTCGCTACGCCCGCGATTGTCTCAGCCATGACCATCCTGCCCTTGTGCCGTACTGGCCTGGAGCAGGATGGCGACGAACCGGCCGTCGACGACGTTCTTCTCGATCAGCGGCTCCCCGCCGGGTGCGGCGCCGGCCGCCCGGTGCAGCGCCTCGCGGGCGGGCCAGGTCAAGAGGTGCTCCCGCCAGTACGGGTGCCTCGGACCGCACCGCCGGGGCCACCCTGGACCGGTTCCTGGCCCCTGTGCGGATCGGCTCCCGCTGCCGCTGCGCCTTCTCGGCGGGCAGCCCCGAGGGTACCCGCGACAAGTTCGACCGGCTGATGCAGCGGCTACGGGAGCGTCCGATCGGCCCATGGACGTACGCCAGGACGGTCGCGGACACGGTGAACGGCCTCTCTATCGTCGACCTGGCTGGGTGCGCCGACAGCCCCGACCCGCGCGACCCCGCCGTATACCAGGGCCTGGAGGGGGCCAGAGTCCGGCGGGCCGGCGACTCGGGACGCTTCTGGACGTGGGCGGGGAGCCCTGTGCTACCTGGCCTGCCCGGTCCGCCGCGGGTACGACCGCCCGTGGAACAGACACACCGCCCGTCCCGTCCTGGTGATCGGGATCCGGTACGACCCCTCCACTCCCTCCGCGGGCGCCCAGGCCATGGCGGTGAGCTGGCGGACGCCCGCCTGCTCACGAACGACGGGTACGTGGGCACACCGCGCTCTTCAACAGCGGCAGGTGGCATGGGGGCCTCGAAGGCTTCATCGGGGGCGGCCCCGCAGAGACGTGGCGCTGCTGACCTTGTCCCTCGAAGGCGGTCGCATCCCGCCCGGGCGCATCCGCATATTCGCTGTATATGCACTATGCGTGAGCAAATGTGACGTACAGTGGCGAGGCGCGCGCCGACCCTGTCCCGATGACTGTGGGAGTGCCATGTCCGCCACGTCCATGCTGCTGATCAAAGGAACCTTCCGGGCGGCGTTCTCCGCACCGGATGGTGACACCATCCTCTTCCTCCCGGACAACGTGGCTGACTGGAAGCTCGTGCCCGGGGTTAACCGGGTCTTGCCGAAGGGCGACGGCCGCGCCCCGATCCGGCTGGAAGCCATCGACGCGCTGGAGACCCACTATGGGGACAAGGATTCCCCCTCGGGCGTGCAGCACCAGCCGCTGAACCTGGCGCACGAGGCACGTGACGAGCTACTGGCCTCGCTCGGCTTCACCAACGTTGTCCGCGACGGCGAATTCGTCAAGAGCACCGCCCCGGACGCCGTGCCCGGCTTCATCCTCACCCGCGGCGCGGACATCTTCGGCCGGTGCGTGGCCCTGGTCAGCAAGACGTTCCCCCCGGTCTTCAACGGCTACGAAACCGAAGTCGACGAGGACCTGTTGAAGAAGACCGCGAACTACCACATGATCGACCTCGGCCTGGCCTACCCGACCTATTACGCCGCCTTCCCCGACCACCTGCGCGCCTCCCTGACCGTCGCCGCCCGGGCGGCTAGGAACGCGAGGAAGGGCGTATGGGCCAAGGATGCGACCACCGA
This sequence comes from Streptomyces sp. WM6372, assembly GCF_001279655.1. Classification (NCBI taxonomy): domain Bacteria; kingdom Bacillati; phylum Actinomycetota; class Actinomycetes; order Kitasatosporales; family Streptomycetaceae; genus Streptomyces; species Streptomyces sp. WM6372. The sequence continues at coordinate 54,510 of NZ_LGDB01000104.1, forward strand.
GGGGGCGAAGGTCACCGGGATGGACTCGCTCACGGCCGAAACCGGGGCCGTGATCCTCCCGAAGCTGTTCCGTCGGCTGAAGGACTACCTGGACCTCAACCCGGCGGATCCCTCCCTGGCCTGCTTCCCCGCTTTCCTCGCCGGAAACTCGGACAAGTTCTACATCCAGGGAAATCCGAAGCAGTTCACCGGCCTGCACAACATTGTCGAGATCACCAACGGCCAGACCGTGAAGATGACCTGCCAGGCCGAGGAAATCACCTTCGACGAGAAGTGAGCGGGAGCCGACCGAACATGACCTGGTCGCGCCCTCGGAAGCGGTATCGCGTCACGCCGTCCGAGAGGCGGGCGCCGGGCCCGGGGCTTGCCCGTAGCCGGGACCGTGCACAGCATCCGGACTCCGCGCCGTCCACGGCGGACGACCACTTCGGCGGCCGGGAGACGGAGCAGGCAATGACGAGCCGGCCCAGTCCATCCCGAGTCCGGCGAGGGCTTCGAGCTTCGTCCGGTCGAGCCGCTGGCGCTGGTTGGCCAGTCAGATCGGGTCCGAGGCCGACGCCGTCCCCCGCCTCAGCCCCCCGAGCGGCCCCGCACGCCTTCCCGCGCGTCACGACCGAAGCCCTACCGGGTTCCACCCCACGAAGAAGGCGAAACCCGGCAACTGATCACGGCATCACTCAGTCCCTAGTTGCGAACGGGGAACGGGAGATTGTCCTGGCAGATCTTGACGGTGCTGTCGGAAGTGCAGGGGATCTGCAGGCTCTTGAGTCCGTCGGTTCCGTCGGGGACCGCTATGTTGGCGGTTCCCTCTCCACTCCATTTCGTCCCGAGGTCGTTCACGACGGTCCATGTGCCGACCACTCGTTTCGTGACCCCGGCACCCATGATCCAGCCGACCTCTCCGGGCTTGATGCGCATGGTGATGAAGCCGCCCTCGGTCTTGCTGGTCGTGTTGGTCGTCGACCAGTTGAACGCGACGGCCACGGACGCGGAGACGGTGACCTCGAGCGGTCCCGCTTCCTTGACGGCCATGCCGACGGTGGCGGTGACCGATCCACCTGTGGTGTAGCTGCTGGTCGTGGTCTGATTCCAGTTGATCTGCTTGTCCACCGGGTCGGTCGTTCCGTTGTACACCGGTGGGCCGACGGTCACGTCCTTGAACTGTGTGCGGACCGCGGCGCTGCTCTTGCTGTGATCGACCTGGTACGTGGCGGAGGCGATGACGTTGGATCCGGCGTCTCGCTGGGTCAGGGCGTACCGGGTGGCCAGGGCTTTGAGCTTGGTGTCCGTGCCGTGCGGGTCCTGGTCGGTGATGATCCATGCCTGGTTGTCGTACCGGTTCTTGCAGTCCCAGAGCCCGACTGTGCTTCCGTCGCCGCTGTGGCCTCCGTAGACGTCCATGCACTTGTTGCTGCTGACGTTGCGCAGGATGTAGCGGGGCCAGGGTCCGTCGACGTCGGAGGGCTGGAGGTACCAGTTCTGCTTGCGGTTGGTGGCGTCGCAGTAGACGGGCTCGACGAGGTGGCCGTTGTCCGTGTTGTAGTCAAGGCACTTGTGGGTCTTGTCGTTGCGGATGAGGAAGCTTCCGTCCTCGTTGGGAAGGAAGCTCCAGGACCCGGTCGTGGGGACCATGCGTATGACGACTTCGGTGCCGTAGTCCGGCGAGTCCGCGGCGAGTTCCAGTTTCGGGTTGGAGACGCCGTTCCCGGAAGGGGCCTCCTGGTGTGACCTGAGAGTGAGACCTGAGAGGGCCGATTGGGCGCCGGTGTCCGCGTGCGCGGTCCCGGTGGTGAGCGGGGACAGGACGGTGGCGGCGGAGGCGATCGAGATCGCCAGCACGGTGGCGCTTACACGCGGCGCCGGCAGGCGCGCGGGGGCAAGGATCATGGGGGGCTTCCGTTTCACGTTTCACGTTCCAGTTGCTGATGCTCGTCCGACAGCGCCCGCCGCCGCCCCCGGACCTCGGCGAGCCGGAGGATCGACGACGCGAGGGAGGATGGGAGGCCGATGTCGAACGGATGCCAACGTAGGCCGCTGATAGGACGGAGACCTCCGCCAACTGACGTACGGTTCAGGGCCGCTGCCGGGCGAAGGGCTCATCCTTCCTCGGGTGACTGCGGCGCGGAGCCGTTGCGGCGGATCACCTCGGTGGCCAGTTCCACTCGGGAGGTCAGGCCGAGCTTGCGCAGGATGTTGGAGACGTGTGTGCTGACGGTGCGGCGAGAGATGCACATGCGCGTGGCTGTCTCGGGGTTGGAGTGCCCTTCGGCGACGTGGCCGGCGACGATGCGCTCGGTGACGGTCAGCGCCTCCCATCCCAGGCGGCCACTGCTGCGTGGTCCACGCGTGCCGCGGCTGACGGAGACGGCCCGAAGGCGGGATGTGGCGCGCGCCGCGTCCCAGGCGGCGTCCAGACGTCCATAGATCGCCAGGGCTTGGTCGAGCAGGAGGCGGGCATCGCTGAGCTGCCCGCGCACGGCCAGCATCTCGGCCGCGTCGGTGTAGGCGTGTGCCTCGCTCAGCGGCCGGGGGGCCTCGCGATACCGGCGGGCCGCTTCCAGTATCAGCTCCGGATCCTGGTCGATGAGTCCCTGGCACCGATGGGCGTCCCCCAGGTGGTAGGGCGCGCCGCTGTGTTCGGCGCGAGAGCGGGCCGCTTGCGCATAGCGCTGGGCGCCGGCCGTGTCACCTTGGCCCAGGGCCAGTCGCACCAGGTCGGGTGTCAGGAAACAGAGGATCAGCTCACCGGGCAGATGCCCGATTCCGCTGTCGAAGGAGTGGGCGAGCCGGCGGTAGGCGCGTTCCGGATCGCCTTGTGCCTCGTCCATCAGGGCCTCGGCACACAAGAACACGTATTCGTAGAACCAGGTGACCGTCCCGCTGTCCTGCGCCGCAGACGCGTCGGCCAGGCGGGCCTGCGCGTCGGCCCGCCGGCCTTGATGAATGGCTATCAGACCCGCCAGTGCCTGCAAGGCCCGACTCATCGCGAAGTGGACGCCGGGATCGAGACCCGCCTCCGCCTCCGCCATCGCGTCCTGCCAACGGCCGCCATGGAACGCCAACAATGCGCACGACAGGTGGTACCAGGGCAGGAAAACGCCCCCCAGGGGCTCCGCGCTTTCACGCACGCCCTCCAGAGTGCGCGCGGCGTCACTGATCAGATCAAGATCCATGTAGCAGTTGGCCAGAGCGAGCTGCAAACCGAGCCACTGCGCCGGATGAATCGTCTCGGGAGTCAGGCGCGACGCCTGCCGGGCGAGCTCCAGCGCCTCGAAGTCCGGAGCCTCGATGAAACGCTTGGCAGCCAGGACCTGGAAGGCATAGGCCAGAGCCGTCCCGTCGCCCCGCTCGGCTGCCGACCGCCGGGCGACGGTCGCCACAGCCCCGGCGTCGGCCAACTGCCCGAGGGCGAAGAGGCACACCGCGCCGAAGGCATGGAACCGAACCGCATCGAGCGGAGACACGCCCGCGCTCCTGCACGCCGCCCGGGTCTCTGCCAGCGCCACATCGGGCCGGCCACGCGCGAACGCGGCCTGAACCAGGATCCAGCGCAACACGAACTCCAAACCACCCTCGCCCACTCGCGCCAGTGCGACACGGGCGCTCTCCTCTGCCTCGGCCAGAAGACCGGACGACAGCTGCGCCACGGCATGGTGCAGTCGTAACTCGTCATAGCGCGGATCAGCGGGATCAGTGGTATCCAGCGCCGCGTCCAGCAGCCGCAACGCCAGCGCGGGCGCACGCGCGGTGAGCTGCAGCGCGGACCGCAGCAGCCAGGGGACCAGCAGCTCCCGGTCCGTGGGTGCCGCCTCCAGCAGGTGCAGGGCGACTCGCTCGGGCACTGCCCCAGCCGTGATGAGAGCGTGCGCTGCCCGGATGTGGAGCATGGAGCGGACTGAACCCGGCACGGCGTCATAAAGAGCCTGCCGCACCAGGTCATGGCGAAACACGACGCTCCGGCCGGTGTCGGCCAGAACCCCGGCCGCCTCGGCCTCAGCGATGCTTGTGAGCAGGACATGCGTGGGTGCGCCCAGTACCGCCGCCAGATCGCGAACGGTACAGCCAGTGCCCAACACCGACGCCACGCGCAGCACCTGCAGTACCTCGTCACGCAGATACGCCAGCCGGTGCGTGATCAGCACGGGCAGCGGCGGTGCGGGGCAACCGGCAGCGGCCTCCGCGACAGCCCCGTGCGTGGTGATCGCGCCTTCCCGCTGCAGGGCAGCGATCAGCTCACCCACGTACAGCGGGTTTCCCGCCGCGCCCTCGCACAGGCGGCGAAGCCGCGGACCGGGCGCCCCTCCGCACACGCCGGCCACCAGCAGGGACACCGCCGAGGCGTCGAGCGGACCCAGCTCCAGGACTGTGTGATCGCTGGCCCCCAGTCCCCGGCTGAACAGTTCGATCTCGACGGCCCTGGGGACCGGCCTGAACGCGCCGACGACGAGCAGCGGCAGCTGGCCCGCCGACCGCACCAGCCGCCGCAACACCCACAGACTCGCAGGATCAGCCCACTGCAGATCATCAAGGAACAGCGCCAGCGGCCCCTGCGCACACATCTCCTCGACCAAAACGATCATGGCCTCCACGGTGGCGAAATCGACGCTCCCCGACGCACCCGGCAGTCCGTACCGCGCCTCACCGCGCAGCACATCGCCGGCCCGAGCCTGCAACGAGCCCACCGGAGCGTCCCCGACCCCCAGGCAAGCCGAGATCAGAGCGAACGGGCGAGCTCTGTCCAACTCCCGCGCGGACCCCCACACCACCTTGATGCCCGCGCGCTCAGCGCCCGCCGCCGCGCACCGCAGTAACGCGGTCTTGCCCAGCCCTGCCTCGCCGACGACGAACGCGGCCCGTCCCGATCCACGCGCCGCGGCTGCCGCCAAAGCGGACAGCTCCGCCTCTTCGGTGTCCCGTCCCACCAGGCGATGCGCCAAGAACTCCACGACCGATTCTCCCCGTTGTCAGTGCCTACCCGCTCGGCGAAGTCCTCTTGCCGGAACAGCCGTCTGCAGGGGATCCCGTACCGGCTCCGGAGAGACGAATGCATGCCCAGCCATGGGCGAGAGCGGCCCTCGGAGGCCCGACGGCCGGGCCGTCACCACGGCGGGCCAGAACCGGACCCCGGGAACAGAGACAGGGCTGAAGGGCCTGCTCACTCACCATGGTTCATGGTGAAGACGAAGCTCTCGGAGTTGTAGTAGTTGGGCAGGTGCGCGAGATAGGAGCCCCCGTGAGGTGGATTCTCCTTCCACCAGTCCTCTGGGCCGAACAGGTGTGAGGAGTAATCGCTCGATGCGACACGCGGCACGAACTGCAAGCGGAACGCGTCTGATCCCTTCTCCGGGCTGATGCTCCACAGCTGTACCCCGTGGCGGCTTGAAGAGCGGTCATCACATTCGTTGAGGACGACGCGGACGATGTTTCCGCCACCCTCGGTACCGTCGAGGCACTTGTCGCTGCCCGTGTTGCGCAGCCGGTACGCGCCGGATGCGTCCTTGAACGTCTCCCACCGCTGCAGGGCCGCGTCCCGGCACTCCTCAAGGCGCAGTGCGGCCCCTGCGGCGCGGCTCAGCGCGCCGACGCACAGCCCGGTCGCTTTGTTGACGAGCGGGAAACCGATGGGAGGGCTGCTCTGTGTGGGGGAGGAGGTGTCTTCGGGCACAGGGTCTTCCGGCGTGCTCGACGGAGTGGAGGAGGCCAGGGCGGGGGCCACGGTGGAGGGAGCAGGAGACGCCGTGGTGGCACCGGCGGCCGCGGGTACGGGGGGCACGATGGTGGCGTGGGCCGGGGGCGGAGGGCCGGCATCGGAGGGGCCGGTCGTCTCGACGGCGGTGACGATGCCCGTGGCCGCTACGGTGACGGAGAGGGCTGCCACAAGGAGCGAGGCGCGGGACCGCGTGACGGACCGGTTGCGGGGGCGCGGTCCCGGGGGTGGGAAGCCTGGGCCGGCGGTCGTGCTCACTTCGGACGCCGCGGGCGTCGGTGCTTGCGAGTCGACGTGGGGGGTGTCGGCGCGGGAGGTGGCTGCGTTCTGTGCCGCCTCCAGGAGAAGGCCGGTGAGGACTGCCTGGCTTCCACTGCGAAGGATGGCCAGATTGGCCCGGATATCTGAGCAGCTACGGCAGGCTGTGGTGTGCTGGGTGAGGACGTTCGATGCATCGGAGACGCCTCCTTGCGCCGTGTCATCCATCGCGGCGGTCAGATGGCGGCAGGTCCGGCTTGGGGCCTGTGCGACGTAGGTTCGCAGGTATGCCTCGCACAGCTGCGTGCGGGCGGCCGAGGGGGTTGCGGAGGCGTCGCGGTCAGGTCGCTCCGCCCGGCGGAGCCCGGTGTGTTCGGGGACTTCGGCTATTTCGGGGCACAGGGCCTGTTGCGATGCCGGGGACAGTGTGCGGAAGGCTTGCAGGACCAGGGGGTCCTCGCCGGCGGCCGTCTGGGTCACGGTGCTCCTTGTTGCAAGTACGCAAGAGGCCGCGATGTGCGGAGAAGGCAGTCATGAGCCGGCCTGACGGGGCGGGTGAGGGATGGAGCCGCCCGATGAGGGGAAACGCAACGACCTGTACCCGTGGTTCGGAACGCGGACGGTGCACTCTCCTTGGCCTCTTGGGGAGATGAAGCGTGCAGGCGAAAGGCAAAGGGAGTCAAGTAGCGAAACCCTGACCGCGGTTGGTCGCCGCACTGACCCATTTTCAATGGTCACGAACAGGTCTCAGCTGCCCACGTGTCATGTTCTGCCGGAGGATTCCGCCGCATCCTTGGCGGAGAGATCACCTGTCGGCTGCGTGCTCGTCCCACAGCTCCCCGCCACGAGAAGAGGATCACGCAATTTCGCCGGGGAGACGCGCCGGTGAACCGCTTCCAGTTCGTCGCCGACCGCCCCGCCGGGTCCCGTTCCGCGTGACACCGGCAGCCGGGTGTCAGGCCTCCGGGATCCGGGTGAAGCGGGCTGCGATGTGGAGGTCGGCTTCGATGTCGGCGGCGGTGGCGCGGAGTTCCGGGAGGATGTCGGTTACGCAGGCGGATGCCGTGCGGCGGCTGCTGTGCATCGCGACGTTGAGGGCGGCGACCGTGCGTCCGGAGCTGTCGTGGACGGGCACCGCGATCGAGCGGAGGCCTTCCTCCAGTTCCTCGTCGACCAGGGCGTAGCCGTCGTGCCGGACGCGGAGGAGGAGTGTGCGGAGGGAGTCGGGCTCTGTGACCGTGCGGGGAGTGAAGGGGCGGAGGCCGGTACGGGCCAGATAGGCCGTGCGTTCCCCCTCGGGAAGCCCGGCCAGGAGGACACGCCCCATGGAGGCGGCGTACGCGGGGAAGCGGGTGCCGATGGTGATGTTGACGTCCATGATGCGTTCGACGGCGACGCGCGCGGTGTAGCGGACGTCGTCGCCGTCCAGGACGGCGAGGGACGTGGAATCGTGGACGGTCCGGGCCAGCCGTGCCATGTGCGGTACGGCGATCTCGGGGAGCGTCGTACGCGACAGGCCCGGATAGCCGAGTGAGAGTACGCGCGGGGTGAGGTGGAAGAGACGGTCCCGTGAGGCGACGTAGCCGAGGTGTTCCAGGGTGATGAGGGCGCGGCGCGCGGTGGCCCTGGCGAGTCCGGTGGTCTCGGCGATCGTGCTGAGCGGGAGCTGCGCCCTTCCCTCGCCGAAAGCCGTGATCACGGTCAGACCGCGGGCCAGGGACTCCACGAACTCCGCGCCGAGCTCCTGCTTGGAGGCGGCGGTCCAGCCGGCGAGTTCCGTGCTCGGTTCCGCTGCTGTGGGCCCGGACCTCAGCAACGTGCGCTCCATCGCGGCCACGGTCTTCCGTGCCCGGGGCAGTACGGCCCTTCGCAGCGAGTCGGCACTGTGCCGACTGGTGTGGCTGACGATGCTGAGCGCGCAGACGACCCGTCCCCGGGCGTCGCGCACGGGGACGGCGAGCGCGATCAGCCCGGGCTCGATGCGCTGGTCGTCCACGGCATAGCCGTCCTTCGCGGAGAGAGCAGCCCGTTCCCCGAAGTCTGCGAAGTCCTTGGCGCGGTCCGTTGCGAATCGCGGTGGTACGTAGGGGAACGCCCGGTCCTGCGGGTCCGCGGCCCGGCGCCGGTGCCACGCGGCCCAGTCCTCCTCCGTCCAGCTCGTCGCAGCGAGCAGAGGACCGGGCGCCGTGCGCTCGGCCGGGAGCAGGTCGCCGATGCGGAACGTCAGCGACAAAGCACGCCGCCGGGTGGTCTGGTGCACGAAGAGGATGCCGTCACGGTCGGGGACTGCGAGGGACACCGACTCGTCGAGTTGCTCGGCCAGGTTTTCGCAGAGCGCGTGCAGCGGCCCCGGGACGTGGAGAGCGGCCAGGTATGCGTTTCCCAGTTCCATCAAGCGGGGCGCGAGCCTCGCCTGATGTTCGTCGAGCCGCAGATAGCCCATGCGCGCCAGGGTCGCGGCGACCCGGTCGATGGTGGAGCGGGCGAGCCCGGTGGCGCGGGCGACATCGCTCAGGGACATCCGGCCGCCTGCGTCGCTGATTTCTCGCAGTACGGCGATGCCGCGCATCAGGGGTCCCACGGCCTCGGCAGGTGCGGTGGTCGGATCTTCGGCGGGAAGGTCGGCCTGCATTCGGTGCTCCAGGGGCGTTGACATGCGTGCCGGGTGCACGCACACTCGCGGCGAGTCAAAAATGAACCTTAGTTCATCTGGCGAACAACCGGAAGGGGCGGCGAGAGCCTCCATGGACAAGATCAAACGCTCCGCCGCAGAGGCGGTCGCCGGAATCACTGATCACGCTTCGCTCGCAGTCGGCGGATTCGGCATCAGCGGTGTGCCGAACGTCCTGATCGAAGCGGTGTACGCCCAGGGTGCGGTCGGCCTCGGTGTCGTTTCCAACAACTGCGGCGTCGACGGCGGTGGCCTCGGCATCCTGCTCGCCGCAGGCCGCATCGCCCGCGTCACCGGCTCGTACATCGGTGTGAACAAGGAGTTCGCCCGCCAGTACCTCCAGGGCGAGCTCGAGGTGGAACTCGTTCCCCAGGGCACGCTCGCCGAGCGGCTGCGCGCCGGCGGCTGCGGCATACCCGCCTTCTACACCCCAGCCGGCGTCGGCACCCAGGTCGCCGAAGGGGGACTGCCCTGGCGCTACGCCCCCGACGGGTCGGTCGCCTTGCCTTCCCCCGCCAAGGAGCTGCGGACCTTCGGAGGGCGCGACCACATCCTCGAACACGCCATCACCACCGACTTCGCGCTCGTGCGGGCGGCGAAGGGGGACCGCCACGGGAACCTGGTCTTCAGCAAGGCGGCCCGCAACTTCAACCCTCTCGCGGCGATGGCCGGGCGGGTCACGATCGCCGAGGTGGAGGAGCTGGTCGAACCGGGCGAGCTCGACCCGGACGCCGTCCATGTCCCGGGGGTGTTCGTCCAGAGGGTGCTTCCGCTGACCCCCGAGCAGGCGGCCGCCAAGGGCATCGAGAAGAGGACCGTACGGAAGGCGGCGGCGCACCGATGAGCTGGACGCGCGACGAAATGGCCGCCCGCGCGGCCGCCGAACTCACCGACGGATCGTATGTGAATCTCGGCATCGGACTGCCCACCCTCGTACCGAACTTCCTCCCGGCCGGCGTGGACGTCGTCCTGCACTCGGAGAACGGGATCCTCGGCGTCGGGCCGTACCCGCACGAGGACGAGGTGGATCCGGACCTGATCAACGCCGGAAAGGAGACCGTCACCACCCGGCCCGGAGCCGCGTTCTTCGACTCCGCCCTGTCCTTCGGCATGATCCGGGGCGGCCACATCGACACCGCCGTTCTCGGTGCCATGCAGGTCTCCGCGGGCGGAGACCTGGCCAACTGGTCCGTACCCGGAAAGATGATCAAGGGCATGGGAGGCGCGATGGACCTCATCCACGGCGCCCGCAGGGTGATCGTCCTGACGGACCACACCACCAGGGACGGCTCTCCGAAGATCCTCCGGAAGTGCACGCTTCCCCTGACGGGCCGGGCGTGCGTGCACCGGGTCATCACCAACCTCGGCGTCCTCGACGTGACCGGCGACGGGCTCGTGCTCGTCGAAACAGCGCCCGGCGTCACCTACGACGACGTACGCCACAGCACAGCGGCTCCCGTCAGGGACGCCTCCACGAAGGAGCTGACATGACAGGCCGTCTGCGTGACGTGTACGTCGTCGATGCCGTCCGCACCCCGGTCGGCCGGTACGGCGGAGCCCTGGCCGGTGTGCGCCCCGACGATCTCGCCGCCGGGGTACTGGCAGCCCTCGTCTCCCGTACGCCGCAACTCGACCCGGCCCGTATCGACGACGTGTTCTTCGGTAACGCCAACGGCGCGGGCGAGGACAACCGTGACGTGGCCCGGATGGCCGTCCTGCTCGCCGGACTGCCGGTCACCGTGCCCGGCACCACGGTGAACCGGCTCTGCGGCTCCGGAATGGAGGCCGTCGTCCAGGCCGCCCGCGCCATCGCCGTCGGCGACGCGTCGGTCGCGGTCGCAGGCGGTGTGGAGTCGATGAGCCGAGCCCCCTGGGTGGTGCGCAAGCCCGAGCACGGGTTCCCCGTCGGCCACCAACAGATGTACTCGACGACCCTCGGCTGGCGGATGGTCAACCCGCGGATGCCCGACGAGTGGACGGTCAGCCTCGGTGAGGGCGCGGAGCTCATCGCCGAGCGGTACGGGATCGACCGCGAGGCACAGGACGCGTTCGCCCTCGACAGCCACCGCAACGCCGCCCGCGCCTGGGCCGAAGGCCTGTACGACGAAGAGGTCGTCCCCGTCGACGGCGTGGACCTGACCCGCGACGAATGCATCCGCGACAGCACCTCGTCGGCGGCGCTCGCCAGACTGAAGCCGGCGTTCCGCACGAACGGGACCGTCACCGCCGGAAACGCCTCTCCGCTCAGCGACGGCGCCGCCGCACTGCTTCTCGTGGACGAGAACGGCCTGCGCGCCACCGGCCGCGAACCCCTCGCCCGCATCGGGGCCTCGGCCGTCACCGGTATCGCGCCGCAGTACTTCGGGGCAGGCCCCGTCGAGGCCGTCCGCCGCGCTCTCCGGAAGGCGGGCCGTGAGCTGGGCGAATTGCGCACCCTCGAGCTGAACGAGGCGTTCGCCGCCCAGGCTCTGGCATGTCTTGATCAGCTGCCCGGTCTCGACGCGGCCGTCCTCAACCCGCGCGGCGGCGCCATCGCCGTCGGCCATCCGCTGGGCGCATCCGGTGCCCGGATCACCGGCGCGGTCGCCCATCAGCTCGCCGCCGCAGGGGCCGGAACCGGCCTTGCGGCGCTGTGCATCGGCGTCGGGCAGGGCCTGGCGCTCGTCCTGGAAAGGTGACAGGTCCCATGATTCCCACCCAGCGGCAGATCAGTGCAGAGATCACCGCGGCGCACGCGATCGCCGCGCAAGCGGCCAGGGACGGCGCCCCGGCAGCGGGCCACCCCGCCCGCGACTTCGCCCCGTACCGCAGCAGCGTCCTGCGGCACCCGCAACGACCGCCCGTCCTCGTGGGAGGCGACCCCGAGGCCGTGGAACTTCACGGACCGGTATTCGGCGTCACCGACGTCACCGAACTCGACGCGGACCTGACCCGGCAGCATGCGGGTGAGCCGCTCGGCGAACGCATCACCGTCACCGGGCGGATCCTGGACCGGTCGGGACGGCCCGTTCGCGGACAGCTCGTCGAAATCTGGCAGGCCAATGCGTCGGGACGGTACGCGCATCAACGCGACCGGCATCCCGCACCGCTGGACCCCCATTTCACCGGCTCCGGCCGCTGCCTGACGCAGGCCGACGGCACGTACGCGTTCACCACGGTCAAACCCGGCGCCTATCCATGGCGCAACCACGGCAACGCCTGGCGGCCCGCCCACATCCACTTCTCGCTCTTCGGCACGGCGTTCACCCAGCGGCTGGTGACACAGATGTACTTCCCCGGCGATCCGCTCTTCCCCTACGACCCGATCCTTCAGTCAGTCACCGACCCGGCGGCGCGAGCCCGGCTCGTCGCCACGTACGACCACGACCTCTCGACCCCCGAATGGTCCCTCGGCTACCGCTGGGACATCGTCCTCGACGGCCCGGCAGCCACGCTCCCCGACCCGGAGGAGGAACGGTGACGTTCGCCCCGACACCCTCGCAGACCATCGGCCCCTTCTACGGGTATGCCCTCCCGTTCCCCGGGGGCGGAGACGTAGCCCCCGCCGGGCACCCCGCCGCGGTCACCGTTCACGGATGCGTACACGACGGGAACGGGATCCCGGTACCGGACGCACTCCTCGAATTCTGGCAGGGCCCAGGCCGCGCCGGTTCCTTGCGCCGAGACCCGGTCACCGGGGGATACGCCGGCCGCAACGGCGTGGACTTCACAGGTTTCGGCCGCGTGGCGACCGATGCCGACGGGCGCTGGGCCGTACGCACCCTCCCACCGCCGGAGCACGCGCCGTACCTGTCGGTGTGCGTGTTCGCACGCGGGCTGACACACCACCTGTTCACACGGGCCTACCTCGACGAGACGGCGCCCGAACCGCTGCTCGACGCGTTGCCGGAGGAACGCAGGTCCACCCTGGTCGCCGTGCCCGACGGCGCACGGACCTACCGCTTCGACATCCACCTGCAAGGGGAGAAGGAGACGGTGTTCCTTGAATTCCGCTGAAGACGTCGGGCTTCTCGCCCCGGTGTGGGCAGGCACCCCGGTCGAGGCGGCCACGGGCGACCAGGCCGTCCTGCGGGCGATGCTGGACGCGGAGGCGGCGATCGCGCGGGCCCACCATCCGGAAGCCGGACAGACCGTCACTGCCGTCGCCCGCACGCCCGGCCTGTTCGACGCACGCTCCCTGGCCCTGCGCGCCCGGGCCGGGGGGAATCCGGTGATCCCCCTGGTCGCCGATCTCACCGCGGCCGTCGCCGAACGCAACCCCGGGCACGCCGACTTCGTCCACCGGGGTGCCACCAGCCAGGACATCCTGGACAGCGCCCTGATGCTCGTGGCGGCCCGGGCCGTGGACCTGGCGGTCGCCGACCTTCGGCGAACGGCCGACGTTCTCGGCGCTCTCGCCGCCCGTCACCGCCACACGCCCATGGCCGGCCGGACCCTCACCCAACACGCCGTCCCCACCACCTTCGGACTCAAGGCGGCGGGCTGGCGCTCACTCGTGCTGGACGCGCACGACCGTCTGACGCACGTCCGGGGCACCCTGCCCGCGCAGCTGGGGGGTGCCGCGGGGACGCTGGCCGCCTTCGGCGACCGGGGCCTGCCTCTCATGGCCGCCTTCGCACGGGAGATCGGCCTGGCCGAACCCGTGTTGCCCTGGCACGTCCTGCGCACGCCGATCGCCGATCTGGGCGCGGCACTGGCGTCCTGCACCGGCGCACTGGGCAAGATCGCCGCTGACGTCCTGGTGCTGTCCCGCACCGAGGTCGGCGAGCTGGCGGAAGGCACCGGCGGCGGCTCCTCGGCGATGCCCCACAAGAGCAACCCGGCACGGTCCACGCTGATCGCGGCAGCTGCCCGCCAACTGCCCGCGCTCGCCTCGGTCCTCCTCGGCTCCCTGACCGCCGAGGACGAACGTCCCCCTGGAGCCTGGCACGCGGAATGGCTGCCCCTGCGCGAGGCACTGCGGCTGGCCGGCGGCGCGGCACATGCGGCCGCGGACCTGTGCGCTGACCTGGTGGTCCGCCCCGACCGGATGAGAGCCAACCTGGCACTGACCGGCGGACTGGTGCTCACCGAGCACGTCCTGGCCGCGCTGGTACCGACGCTGGGCCGCGCGGAGGCCCGCCGCGTGGTGACCGCGGCCGCACACCGCGCCGCGCGGCAGGGCACCAGCCTCTTCCAGGACCCGGAGCTCACGACCCGGCTCCCCGCCACGACCCTTGCCCGTCTCTGCGACCCGGCCGGATACCTGGGCTCCGCGCCCGCCCTGGTCGACCGCGCCCTCACACGCGGCCACGGCCCCGTGAGCACCCACGCACACCCGCCCGCTCCCGACCCTGAATCCCAGGACACCCCATGACCCCCGCACTCCACCACCGCATCGACGGCCCGGCCGACGCCCCCGTCCTCGTCCTCGGCCCCTCGCTGGGGACCTCGCTGTCCGTCTGGGACCCCCAGGTCCCGGCACTCGCCCGGCAGTGGCGCGTCGTGCGCTGGGACCTCCCGGGCCACGGCGGCTCCCCGGCCGGCCTGCTTCCCACCGGGTCCGGCATCGGAGCCCTGGGCAGACTCGTCCTCGACCTCGCCGACAGCCTCGGAGCCGACGCCTTCTCCTACGCAGGCATCTCCCTCGGCGGCGCCGTCGGCACGTGGCTTGCCGCACACCACCCCAGTCGCATGACCGCACTCGCGCTCGTCTGCTCATCGGCCCGCTTCGGGGATCCCCAGCCCTGGCGAGAACGCGCCGAGACCGTGCGAAAGAACGGCACCGACTCACTCGCCGCGAACGCACCCGCGCGCTGGTTCACGCCCGCGTTCTCCCGGTACGAGGCGCTCGTCGCCGATCAGCGTTCCGTCGACGCGGAGGCCTACGCCCGCTGCTGCGACCTCCTCGCCGGCACCGATCTCCGCGCCGACCTGGCCGGCGTCACGGCACCCACACTCGTCATCGCCGGACGCGACGACCAGGCGACCCCGACCCACCACTCCCGTGCACTCGCGGACGGGATCCGCAACGCCCAGCTCCTCGAAGTGCCCCACGCCGCGCACCTGGCGAACGTAGAGCAGTCCCAGGCCGTACTCGGTGCGCTCCAAGCCCACTTCGCATCCTGCTCACCCGGCATGGCCGTCCGCCGCGCCGTACTCGGCGACGCCCACGTCGACCGGGCCGTCACGGGGACCACGCCGTTCACCGCGCCCTTCCAGGACCTCATCACCCGCTACGCCTGGGGCGAGATCTGGAGCAGCAACCTCCTGGATCGGCGCACACGCAGTTGCATCACCCTCACCGCACTCGTCGCAGGGCGGCACGAGGACGAGCTCGCCATGCACATCCGGGCCGCCGTCCGGAACGGGCTGACCCCGCAGGAGATCGGCGAGGTGCTCCTGCAGTGCGCCGTCTACTGCGGGGTGCCCGCCGCAAACTCCGCCTTCGCCGTGGCGGACCGCATCCTGAACGAAATCGAGGAAGGGAAATGCTGATGCACACCACCGTCGGCATCATCGGTGGCGGCCCGGCCGGGCTGCTGCTGGCCAGACTGCTGCACAACGAAGGAATCGACAGCGTCGTGCTGGAACGGCGCGACCGCACCTACGTCGAGCAGAGGCAGCGGGCCGGAATTCTCGAACAGGCCACCGTCGACGCGCTGCGCACCGCCGGAGCCGGCGCGCGACTGGACCGCGAGGGCATGCCCCACGACGGCATCGAGATGCGGTTCGCGGGCCGTACCCACCGCATCGGCTTCCCCTCGCTCACCGGTGGACGAAACGTCACCGTGTACGCCCAGACCGAGGTCGTGAAAGACCTCATAGCCCTCCAGCTCGCAGCAGGCGGCCCGCTGCTGTTCGAGGCCCAGGTGACGTCCATCGAAGGCGCCGACACTGCCAATCCGGTCGTCCACTTCGTCAACGAAGGCCGAGAGCAGACGCTGACGTGCGACTACGTCGTCGGGTGCGACGGCTTCCACGGTGTGGCCCGCAATGCCGTTCCCGCCTCCCTGCGGAATTCCTACGAGCGGACCTACCCCTACTCCTGGCTCGGCATACTCGCCGAAGCGCCACCCGTCTACAACGAGCTGATCTATGCCCATTCCGAGCGCGGCTTCGCCCTCGCCAGCATGCGCTCTCCGTCCGTGAGCCGCCTCTACCTCCAGGTACCCAACGGCACAGACCCTGCCGCCTGGTCCGATCAGCGAATCTGGGACGAGCTGGACGCGAGGTTCGCGACCGACAGCGATCCCGGCTGGAAACTGGAACGCGGCCCCATCACCTCGAAGGCCGTGCTCCCGATGCGCAGCCACGTC
Source organism: Streptomyces sp. WM6372 (assembly GCF_001279655.1). Classification (NCBI taxonomy): domain Bacteria; kingdom Bacillati; phylum Actinomycetota; class Actinomycetes; order Kitasatosporales; family Streptomycetaceae; genus Streptomyces; species Streptomyces sp. WM6372. Next base: position 70,444 of record NZ_LGDB01000104.1, read on the forward strand.
ACCGAGCCGATGCGCTACGGGCGGGTCTTCCTGGCCGGAGACGCCGCTCACATCGTGCCGCCGACCGGGGCCAAGGGGCTCAACCTGGCCGCCGCCGACGTGATCGTGCTGGCCCGTGCCCTGGCCCGGTGGCGCAACACCGGCTCGTGCGAGCTGCTGGACACCTACTCGGACACCTGCCTGCAGAGGGTGTGGAGAGCCGAGCACTTCTCCTACTTCATGACGACCACCTTGCACACGGACCCGAATCAGTCCGCTTTCGAGACCCGACTGCAGATCGCGCAGCTGGAACGCGTGGCGACCTCGGCTCACGCGGCGGCGGAACTCGCCGAGAACTACACCGGTTTGCCACTCGGCTGATCCGCGGAAGGGAATCCCCGACCCCGCAGCGAGCCTTTGCGCTGCGGGGCGGAGCCATGCCATCCCCTACGACGACAGCACGAGTGACCGGCAAGGTAGCCGGCGGCACGAAGCCGGAGGCGGCACGAAGCCAGCGGCGGCGCGAAGTCGCGCCGCCGCTGGGGGGCGGCCGCCCATCGTTGAGGCGGCCGTTCAGTCATGACTGCTCGAGTGCGTCACAGCCCCTTGGCGATGTCGTGGAGGTAGGTGGCCAGGTCCTTGGGGCGGGCGTACATGGGGCCGTGGCCCGTGTCCCATGCGGTGGCCTTGGCGTTGATGCGGTCGGCCAGTTCGCGCTGGGTGGCCGAGGGCAGGGCGTTGTCCTGGGTGGCGATCAGGTAGTGGGACGGCACGTTGCGCCACGCCGGGGGACCGGAGGGGGCCGAGTCGATGCCCAGCCGGGGGAGCTTCTGCACGGCCGCGGCGAGGGCGGTTCGCTCGGCGGGGGCGTCGGCGGACACCACCTTTCCGTAGGCGGCCCGGTCGAGGTAGGAGTGGCCGTCCTCCGTCACCCTGATGTTCTCCCGGATGAGGCTGCCGGGGTTGCGGTGGGCGATGTCGCTGACCGACTCGCCTTCGACGGGGGCGAAGGCGGCGATGTAGGAGAGGGCCTTGATCTTGTCCTGGCCCACGGCGGCGTTGGTGATCACCGCTCCGCCGTAGGACCAGCCGACGAGGAGGACCGGTCCGTCGACGGTGGACAGCACCCGGCGTACGGCTGCGATGTCGTCCTCCATGGACTCCAGGGGCAGTTGGGCGGCGACCGGCTCGTGCCCCAGGGCGCGGAGCTCGGTGATGGTGTCGCTCCACGCGGAGCCGTCGGACCAGAGGCCGTGGACGAGAACGATGGTGGTCATGTGAGGTGCCTCCGAAAGGGCAGAAGAGTCGTGCGGGCGATGACGGTCGCATTACGGGCCACAAGCCTCGGCGGCGAGTGGTGGGGTGGAAGAAGGGTCAGGTGTTCGACGCCGTGTCGCGGTGGCGGTGTTCAGGCAGCGCCAGGAACCCTGTCGACGGGTGGCAGTTGACGTACTCGGCCGAGACCGACCCGCTGGGCAGGACCGAAACCTCGTGCCAGAACGCGACGTCCAGCGGTCCTTCACCGCCACTGGCCATCTGGTAGAAGCTGGCGTAGATCTCCAGGTGGGTGCGATGGGACCGGCACCAGGTCATGAGGTGGTCGAGCGAGGCGAACCAGGCGATGGTGCAGGCACGGGCAAGCGGAGCGCCGTCGGACGTCTCCTCGAGGATGTTGCGGGCCGCGATGCAGCCGGAGTCCGCGTTCTCCGCGAGGAAGTCGACTCCGCGGTCCTTGACCGGTTTGACGTCGGCCAGGTACTTCTCGCGGTACACCGTGCTGGCGGACCAGTCCTGCGCGGTACGAATCAGTGTGACGTTGTCCGGTATTTCGACGGTGACGCGTCGGCTGCGATGCCCGGTTTCCGCGGGGACGCTCGGCCGGAACACCGGAAGCTCGGGCTCCAGCGTCTCGGTGGCCGAGGCGGCTATGCGGTCACGTGCGGCGCCCCAGTAGTCGTGCACGGGCGTCTCCGGCATGGTGACCGCGGGGTGCTGCGACAGCCCGCTGGTCGCGATGTCCTCGTGGCGGTGACTGTGCAGCGTTTCGTTCCGCTCGAGAGGGATGACGCACGTCTCGCGCCAGTGTCCGACCCGACCCTCGTCGGGCAGCCCGTCCCATGCGGAGCGGACGGTGCCGGATTCCTGCCACAGGCTGTACGCCACGGGGTTGTGCCAATAGGCCAGCCACACCACGTTGTGTGATCCTGCGGTGTCGACGAACGAGCCGCGGTCCAGCACATCGGGCTTGAACGGCCCGGTGAACAGCTGCGAGAGTGAGGCCGCGCCCCGCGCAGCCTCCTCGGCCGACGGCGCCTGACAGGCGTACTGGGCGAACACGAACGTCTTGGTTTCCTCCGGGAAGCGGACGGTGTAGGCGGGCACTCGGGGAGTGTGGCCCTGCCGGCCATTTCTGGGCATCTCGACTCCTTCTCGGGCCAGGTCCAGCATGTCTGGACGATACGAGCGAACATCCCCCGAGTTTTGACCGTGGGCGCACGGAGACTTGACCAGGAGCGACCACGGACACCGCCCCGGCGGGACCGTGCAGGAGGCCGGATACCGTGTGGTCGGCTCGGTACACCTGGCTGCGACCTCAGTCGGTCGTCTCGCCGGCTCACAGAGGAGGCGTGGTGGCGGTTGTCCTCTCCACCAGTTCGGTACCGCCCGGCGAAAGGCTGGCCTACTGGCAGGCTGCCGTCTGGCAGACCTTCGTCCCCTCGGACGTCACCACCACCAAGACCGGGCCCTTCAGCGGGGCCGTCGCCTCTGACCGGCTCGGGTGCCTGCGCATCACCACGGTCGATTCCGACCAGCAGCTGGTCCGACGCGGCAGACATCTGATCGCGCGGGACCAGGACGAATACCTGCTGGTCGGCCTACAGCGCCGCGGGACGGGCGCGGTGGTCCAGGACGGACGGACGGCGCCCCTGGAGCCGGGGAACTTCGTGCTGTACGACACGACCCGCCCCTACACGCTGGAGTTCCCCGACCGCTTCCAGCTACTGGTCTTCCAGATACCCCGGTCGGCACTCGCACTGCGCAGCTCGGATTTGGGGCAGATCACCGGCGTCACCATGGGAGCGGACCAGGGCCTGGCCGCGATGATGGTGCCTGTTCTGTCCACCCTCGCCGCCGAAGCCGGTACCCACCGCTCCGAGATCGGGGAGATGCTCGCCCGCAACGCGGTGGACCTGCTCACCACCGTCATCGCGGAACGACTCGGCAGGGACGCCGCCGCAGCAGACGCTTCCTGCCGGACGCTGCTGCTGCGGATCCGGGCCTTCGCCGACTCCCACCTCGGCGACCCGGAGCTGTCAGCAGAGGCGATCGCCACTGCCCACCACATCTCCGTGCGCCATCTGCAGCGCCTCTTCCAGGCAGAGGGAGCGACGGTCGGAGGGTGGATCAAGCGCCGCCGTCTCGAGGAATGCCGACGGGAGCTCGACCGCCCACGCCGGAGCAGGCCGGCCGTGGCGGCTGTCGCACACCGATGGGGATTCGTCAGCCCCGCCCACTTCAGCCGCGCCTTCCGTGCCGCCTACGGCATGTCGCCGCGCGAATGGCAGAAACTGGCAGACGGACGTGACACGTCCGGGACCGGCCGGCCCCTGCCGGGCTGACCAGGCCCTCTCTGCCTGCCCCAGGCCCGGCCGGCTCCCCGCGGCCGCGCGACCGAGGCACGGAAGAGATGGTTTCGTAATGTCCGTCTCCTAGAGTCCCCTGCATGGGAGCGCTCCACGCGAACAGCGCCGAAGAATGGGCCCAGGTGCTCGGCGAGAGCCTCGTACCGCTCTCGCTGACGAACATGAGCTCTGCTTTCCACGGCTCGGTCGAGCAGACCGTCCTGCTGCCCGGGGTGAGCGTGGCGGACATCCGTACCCACGGGCACTCGGCGGTGCTGCGCACCGACAGGCTGACCCGGGTCGAACCCCGCGAGAGCTATCTGTTCTCTCTGCATCTGGGCGGCGACGGTGTCGGACTCCAGAACGACCGGGAAGCGGTGCTCCAGCCGGGGACGGGAGCCCTGTTCGACGCCGCACGCCCGTACCAGCTGCACTTTCCGGCCGACAGCCGGGAGATCGTGCTGCAGGTTCCCAGACGGCCGTTGCGTGACCGGGTCGAAGACATCGAGGAGCTGTCGAGCCGGGCGCTGCCGGCCGAAGCAGCTGCCTGGCGGGTGTTCGCCGTGTTCCTGAGGGAGCTCGCCGCCGTCTCGCAGGAGTTGCCCCTCGAACAGCGGGCCGAGCTCGGCCGGACCACCATCGACCTCCTGGCCACGGCGCTCCGGGCGTCCGCTGACGGCAAGCCCGCCGCCCCGACGGGCAGGCAGGCGCTGCTGCGGGCGATGCGCTGCTGTGTGATGGAGAACCTGACCGATCCCGCCTTCACTCCCTCTGTCCTGGCCCGCCACCAGGGTATTTCGCTGCGTTACGCCGCCGACCTGTTCGCCGAGGCGGGCACGTCACCTGCGGCCTTCATCCGTGACCAGCGGCTGAAGGCCGCGTACCGCGCCCTGACCGATCCGCGTCAGTCACACCGCACCATCGCCGGCGTGGCGGCGCACTCCGGCTTCGCCGACCGGACCACTTTCACGCGGGCCTTCGTCCGTCGGTACGGCATGACCCCGACCGACCTGCGCACCGGCAGTCAGCCCGTCTGAGCCCAGGGCAGGACACCACCTCCGCAGCCGGTTTCTGCGCTGAGCACGGTTCAATGAGGAGGCCTCAAGGCCCCTCCCCGTGGCCCCTCCCCATGGCCCGCTGCCAGTCCCGCGCGTCGTTCCCGGAATGCCGCAGGCCTCTGCCCGGAACGCCGCACCAAGGCTACGGGTGGCTCCTAACGTTGCGGCACCTCGCATCTCGGCCGGGTGGCCGACGGAGTACGGCAAGCACCTGACCGCGATCCGGCAGCCGCCACCGTCAACCCACTGGGCAGGACCTGTCCCGCCAGGGGTGACCTGCCGCGCCACGCCGCCCGCCGGGGCCCCGCGCCGGTCTTCCCCGCGGTTGCAAGACCGAAGCAGACGCCACGGCACCTGGCCGGACGTGCTCCTCTTGCCCGCGGCAGTCCGCTCAGCCCACGCCCCGCCACCCGTGACCTACCCCCGCCTCCTTCCCCTGCCTGGAGACCGACATGTACACCTCCGCCTTTCGCAGATGCCGGCGAACCGCGCGTCATCTGCCCCGGATCACTGCCGCAATGATCACGGGAGTGCTCCTGCTCGGCTCCGTCTCCTGCGCCCGCTCGGGTCCGGCCGACGGTATCCAGGCCAAGGACTCCGCGCAGGCCGAGCCGTGTCCCGCCGGGCTGACACCCAAGAAGGCCACCGGCACACCGATCGAGATCGGCAACGTCAGCTCTCTCACCGGCCCCGGCACCTTCCCGGAGGTGTCCAGGGCCGCGAAGGCGGTCTTCGACCGGCTCAACACCTGCGGAGGTGTGGGTGGCCGCCCCGTCCACTTCACGGTCGAGGACGACCAAGGCGATCCCGCAACCGCCGCGCAGGCCGCCCGGCGCCTGGTGGAGCAGCGGAACGTGGTGCTCAACGTAGGCAGCGCCAGTCTGCTGGAATGTGCGGTCAATTCGGCGTACTACGCACAGCAGAAGATCGGCTCCATCCAAGGCATCGGGGTCGACCCGGTCTGCTACGGCTCCCCGAACATCTCACCAGTCAACACCGGCCCGTTCACCGGTGTCACCGTCTCGCTGTACTACGCCAGCGAGGTCCTCAAGAAGCAGAAGGTCTGCCGGATCAGGCTCTTCGACGTCCCCGGCTTCGCCTCCGCCTTCGATGTCGCAGCCGCCCGTTGGGAGAAGATCACCGGCAAGAAGCTCGCCTATGCCGGTGCGGTCGGCAAGGCAACCGACGACGTCACCCCGCTGCTGCTCCAGGCCGGGAAGGCCGGATGTGACGCGGTGGTGCTCGACGGGCCCGAGGCCAGAGGCCTGGCCGTGGGGAAGGCCATCAGGGCGAACGGCCTGACCGGGATCACCTGGATCGGGCTCACCTCCTACTACACCGACAACGTGGCCAAGCAGCTCGGCACCACGGGCGACGGCCTCCAGGCCAATTCGGAGTTCGAGCCCTTCACCAGCACCGACGCCGCCCCCCTTCGCGACTGGCGGGGGCTGATGGCGAAGAACGGAATTCCGCTGACGTCGTTCGCGCAGGGCGGCTACCTGGCGGCAACGATCGCCCAGGACACCCTCCTGTCCATGACCACTGAGGTGAACCGGCAGACCGTCACCGACCGGCTCGCCACGCTGACGTCGTACGACACCCCGATGAGCGGTTCGCCGTACTCCTTCGGCACCGCCGCCACGCACGCGCCCAACCAGTCGAGCAAGTTCATGGTGCTGAAGGACGGCGTCTGGACCACGGCCACGAACGACTGGATCAGGCTCCCGTCCGGCTCCTGACCGCTGTCGTACACCCGAGGAGGTGAACTGCCATGATTCAACTCATCGCGGCTGGGCTGGCGCCCGGAGCCGCGTACGCCATCATCGGCTGCTGCGTGGTCCTGCTGTTCCGTACCACTGGAGTGCTGAACTTCTCCCAGGCCGTGCTCGGTGCCTTCGGCGCCTACACGGCGGCCAAGACCTATGACGTGCTCGGCCTGACAGCAGCCTCCGCCGCGCTCGTCGGCCTGCTCGCCGGCACGGCACTCTCACTTCTCGTCGGGCTCCTGATGTCTTGGCTGTTCCCGGACAGCCGGACGGCGGTCCGGGCCACGGCCATGATCGCCGTCACCGTCGGGCTGCTCACCCTGGGGCTCCGCCTGTTCGGCGACACCCCGCTGTCGGTCGCACCCGTCGTCCCCGCGACAACCGTGGGCGCCGGTGCTGTCACCGCCGGCCTGGACATCGTCGTCGCGCTGGGCCTCGCCGTTGTCCTCGCCGCAGGATCGGCCGCCGTGCTGGCCCGTACGCGGCTCGGCGCGGTCCTCCGGGCGGTGTCGGTGCGCCCTGCGACTGCCGAACTCCTCGGGGTGCGGGTGCGGCTGCTGTCGCTCGGCATGTGGGCGTTCACCGGTGCGCTGTCGAGTGCGGCCCTGCTGCTGGTCGCCCCGGCCCGCTCCGACGACTTCCGCACGCTCGGCATGCTCATCCTGCCCGCGCTGGCCGCCGTCCTCGTCGGGGCCTTCCGCAGCGTGACGGTGACCCTGGTGGGCGGGCTCGTGCTGGGCGCGGTCGAGTCGGTGTCGGTGAGCTGGCCGGCCGTCTCCGGATACAAGGCGGTACTGCCCTTCCTCCTGGTGATCGCCGCCCTCCTCTGGTCTCAACGGAAGCAGGTGTGGGATGAAGCTCGCTGACCCCAAGATGCTGGTGGCGGGTGCCGTGTTGATGCTCGCCGTGGTGGGCGCCGCGTTCGGACTGCCCGGGTACTGGATCTACCTGGCCACCAGCGCGGCACTCAATACCCTGATCGCACTGAGCGTGGGCGTCGTCTACGGGCGCGCGGGCATGGTCGCGCTGTGCCCGCTCGCTTTCGCCGGTATCGGAGCGTGGACGGTCGGCTGGCTGAACGTCCATACCGGTCTGCCCTTCCTCGTCCTGGTCGTTCTGGGCGCGTTGGCAGCCGTACCGGTGGGTGTGGCGATCGGACTGCCGGCGCTGCGGTTGCGCGGCGTGAACCTGGCCGTGGCCACGCTTGCCTTCGGCGGTGCCGTGGCCGTCGTCGTGTTCGACAAGGGCTTCCCCGGTGCGGCCGAGCGCATCCCCGTGACCAGACCCTCCTTCGCCGCTTCGGAAGCGGGCTACTTCCTCCTCTCGGCTGTTGTCCTCGCCCTGGCCGGCGCGGCGATGGCGGTGCTGTCGAAGCGCACCACGGGAGCCCGCTGGACTGCGGTCCGGGACAGTGAACGTGCCACGGCGGCCCTCGGCTACAGCGTGACGACGACCAAGCTGCTCGCGTTCGCCGTCAGTGCCTTCATCGCGGGGCTCGGCGGCGCCCTGATGGCAGGCCAGCTGGGCGTGCTCAGCGGCATCGGCTTCCAGCCCATGGCTTCCATAGCCGTGTTCACCGCGGCGGTGGCGTTCGGGGCCGCCCATGTCGAAGGCGCGCTCCTGGCCGGGCTCGCGGCGACGTTCGTCCCCGAACTGCTGCACCGGCTGGGCCTGCCGCAGGACGTGGCCCCCGCCGTCTTCGCCGTGGCCGCGCTGCAGGCTCTCGCCGCGGGCTCCGACGGCGTCGCCGGACAGCTCAGAGCTGCGGTCGGCAGGAAGCGGTCGGCGAGGTCGCAGCCACCGCGGCCGCCCCATGCCATCGGCACCGGCCCGGCCGCGACCGCCTCCGGCCGCTCGCAAACGCCGCCGCGCAGCGCCAGGCCCGCCCTCGAGGCCCGCGGCGTGACCGTCGCCTACGGGGCGGTGAAAGCCATCCAGGGAGCCGACCTGACCATCCGGGAGGGGACGGTACACGGACTGATCGGCCCGAACGGGGCCGGCAAATCCACCCTCATCGACCTGCTCTCCGGTTTCGTCACGCCGGACGCCGGCCGCGTGCTGCTCGGTGACGTACCGCTGGACGGTGTACCGCCGCACCGGCGGGCCCGTCTCGGCCTGCGCCGCTCCTTCCAGCAGGGCCGGGTGAACCCGCAGCTGACCATCGGGCAGTACCTCATCCTCTCCGGCCGGGGCAGCGCCGACCGGCGGCTGGTCCTCGACCTGCTCGACGCGTTCGGCTGCCCGCCGGCCTCCACCAAGGTGGCAGCGATCGATGTGGGCACCCGCCGTCTGGTCGAAGTGGCCGCCACGCTGGCCGGCAGGCCCTCGGTGGTGCTGCTCGACGAGCCGGCAGCCGGACTGTCCACCCAGGAGTCCCTGCGCCTGGGCGCCGGCATCGCCGCCATACCGGAGCGCTTCGGCTGCGCGGTCCTCCTGGTCGAACACGACATCGAACTGGTCACCACATGCTGCGACGAGGCGACAGCACTCGACTTCGGCAAGGTGATCGCCCGTGGCACCCCCGCCGAAGTCCTCGCCGACCCCGTCGTCGTACGCGCCTACCTCGGTGCGGCGCCGGAAACCCCCTCCACGGAGCCGGCCTCCGGCGGCGACCTCGAAACGGCGGTCATCTCATGACGGCACCACTGCTCCACATCAGCGACCTCACCGTCAGCCGAGGCCAGGGAGATGTCCTGCGCACCATCAACCTGAACGTGTGCCCCGGAGAACTCGCCGTTCTGCTGGGTGCCAACGGCGCAGGCAAGACGACACTGTTGGATGCGGTCTCCGGACTCGTCGCGACGCGTGGCGGCCGGATCCGCTTCGACGGCAGGGATCTGGCCGGGCTCTCTCGCACCGACCGGGCCCGGCAGGGCATCCGTCACGTAGAACAGGGCCGTACCGTCTTCGCGGATCTCACTGTCGCGGAGAACCTCGCCGTCGCGGCCCCCCGGTCTCGGCACGCGAAGGCGCTGGAGCCGTTCCCGGAACTGGAGAAGCGGATGCACATCCGCGCCGCGCTGCTGTCCGGAGGTGAGCAGCAGATGCTGGTCCTCGCCCGGGCGCTGCTGAGCCCGGCGCCGGGCCGAGCGCCCCGCCTCCTTCTGCTCGACGAGCTGAGTCTGGGGCTGGCTCCGATCGTCGTCGCCCGGCTCGTGCCCGTCGTCCGTTCGCTCACGGAGCAGGGGATCACCGTCCTGCTGGTGGAACAGTTCGCCCATCTCGTGCTTCCGATCGCCGACACCGTGCACGTACTGGACCGCGGCAGCCTCGTCTTCTCCGGTACACCTGCCGAACTCGACGCCAGGCCCGGAGTCCTCCACCAGGCTTATCTGTCCGCCTGAAACACCCCCAGCGGCGGTCGGACCGATCCCGCACCGAACCCTCCCCACGCCCGGACCGGGCGGCCACGCCCGGTCGCGGCAACCTCTTCTGGAGCGGCGAAACAGTGATGAGCAGGAAGATCCGGGACGGCAGTGCCCAGCGGGAGCGAGGGCTGCGGGCCGATGTACTGGGAGCGGCGGACGCCGTCGTGATGGCGATAGCCGGCAGCGCGCCCGCGTACACACTTGCCGCGACCACTGCGCTGCTCGCGGGCGCGGCCGGCCTGGCAAGCCCCGCGGCCCTGCTGTGGTGCGCCATCCCCATGATGGGAATCGTTCTGGCCTTCGGATACCTGGGACGGCTGGACGTCAACGCGGGAGCCAGCTACGCCTGGGTGGGCCGGTCCCTCCACCCTGCGCTGGGCTTTCTCAGCGGGTGGGCCCTGGTGGTCTCCGCCACCTTGTTCATGGTGGCCGGCTCGCTTCCCGCGGGCTCCTACACCCTGTCGCTGTTCTCCGATGCCTGGGCGCAGAACCAGCCCCTCGCGACGGCGGTAGGAGCCTTCTGGCTGCTGCTCATGGCGGGCCTCGTGGTCAAGGGCGCCCGGATCACGGCCCGCGCCCAGTGGGTGATGACCGGCATCGAAGTCGCGATCCTGTTGATGATCGGGGTTGCCGTGCTCATCCGAGGGGGCGGCGAACAGGTCTTCTCCTGGGCCTGGCTGTTCGACGTCACCAGCCTGAGCGGCCCCGAAGGCTTTGCCGGCGTCGCTCTCATCGCGGCGTTCTACTTCTGGGGGTGGGACGTCACCGCCAACCTCGGCGAGGAAACCAGCAACAGCCACCGCAGCTCCGGGACGGGGGCGGTACTCGGCGTGATCAGCGTCCTGGTCGTGTTCGAGATCGTCACCATCGCAGTGAACCTCGTCATGTCCCAGGCCGACATCCGGACGAACAGCGGCACGGTCCTGGCCGATCTCGGTGACGCGCTCTGGCCGGGCTGGGGAGGCAGAGCCATGGTCATCGCGGTGGTGCTGTCCACCGTTGCGACCCTGGAGACCACACTCATCCAGGTCACCCGCACCCTCTTCGCCATGGGACGCGACCGCACCCTCCCGGCGGCCTTCGGACGCACCCATCACCGATGGCAGACGCCCTGGGTGGCCGTCGCCGCCGTTTCGGCGGTCGCACTGGTCCTGCTGTCGGCCTCCAGCGCACTCGGCCCCGTCAATACCGTCCTCGCCGACGCCTTCACCGCCATCGGCCTGCAGATCACGGTCTACTACTCCCTCGCCGGCATCGCCGTCGTCGTCGCCTACCGCAGACTGCTCCTGCGGTCGGTCAGGCATGCCCTGCTCATCGGTCTGTGGCCGCTGTGCGGAGCCCTGTTCATGCTGTGGGTCCTCTACCAGTCTCTGCTCAGCCTGGAGCCAACGGTCCTCTTGATGGGCATCGGCGCCCTCGCAGCCGGCATCTTCCCACTGATCTGGTACATGGTCGCGGACAGCGAGTACTACGCCGGCCCCCACGCCCGACTGCCTGCGGCCGTCGCGGACGGAGTGGAGTCACCGTACGACGACATCACCACCGCCGTGCCGGCACCGCATGACGCCCGAGTCAGCGACCTCTGACACGCACCGCCGTGAACTCCCGCGACCACAAACGCTTCCGCCGCACCCGGAGCCCGGGCTTCGACCCCACGTACGGCGACCGCCCGCTCGCGGCAGCCCTGGAGGACCTGCGCCTGGGCCGCTGGCAAGGCCCACGCGAGCTGCTGCGCGGCACCAGGCACGACTGGGACCGCCGTACCCACCGCATCCGCCTCCTCGCCCAGACGGCCGCAGGCTCCCGCACGGTGGAGAGCTGGCAGATCGCCGAACCCCACGACACCGACGCCCTTGCCCTGCGCGCCGACACGGACGTGATGCGGCTCTTCTGCGCCCTGGCCCAGGCACCACCGCAAACACAGCGGCCCCCGGACCGCGACGCCTTCGACCGCAACCGCCTGCACCACGCCGCCCGCTCCTGCTTCCGCGCCGCCGACGCCTGCCCCGCCGACCCGATGCCCTGGATCTCGCTGCTCACCCTGTCCCGCCTCTACGGCGGAGGGCACCCCGACACGGGGCTCTGGTGGGCGGAACTCCGGGCCCGTGACCGCAACTCACGTGAAGGACACCACCAGATGCTGCGCCACGTCTCCGCCCGATGGCACGGCTCACACGGCCGCATGTACGACTTCGCCCGGGACGTGGCCGTGGCCGCGCCCCCGGGTTCACCCCTCGCCGTCCTCACCCAGGCCGCCCGCGTCGAGCACTACCGCGAGCTGATCCGCACCGAGGGAAGGGCATCGCTGGGGCTCTCGTTCCACTGGACGCACGAAGCAGTGGCCCCCGACCTCGACGCGACGCTCGCCCGCTGGATCGCACACCGGGCGCCGGTCGAGTACGCACAGGACGTCGCCGACCTCAACCTGCTGGCCCATGGGCTGGTCTTCGCGGGCCGCATCAACGATGCCACCTCCGTCTTCCACCACCTCGGGGACCGTCCCACCGCCGTCCCCTGGTCGTACTGCGGCGACCCCCGGGCTCTCTTCACACAGTCACGGAAACAGGCTTTGGCATGACAACACCCGGGCCGGACGAAGGTCCGCCGCCTCGCTGTTCCTTGATGGTCAACCGGTCCGAAAGCCACATGTCCGGAAGCAGGGGCCCATGCACTTCGAGATCATCGAATCCTTCCTGGCCGTCGCCGAACACCGAAGCATCTCCAAGGCGGCCGCCGCCCTCTACACCACCCAGCCGGCCATGAGCCAGCGGCTGCGACGCCTCGAAGAGAGCCTCGGCTTCGCCCTTTTCGAGCGGTCCTGGAACGGCGTCAGGCTGACCCGGCAGGGCGTCTACTTCCTGCCCTACGCCGCCCAGCTCGTTCGGGACCTGTCGAATGCCTCCGCCGTACTCGGCCGACACGACCTGCCGATGCCCCGCAGCTTCACCGAGGTGGCGGACCACCCCCCAAAGATCGTGTTCGGCATCGACAACTGGCTCTCCGACAAGGCGGTGCACGCTGTGGTCAGCGGCGCCCTGCGCACCTGTGCTCTCGACGAGTTCCGGGTCACCAGCCGTCCGGCCTCCACCTTGATCGACCTGCTCGAACTGAACCAGCTCGATGCCGGACTCTTCTACTCGACGGATACGGACCTCGCGTTCCACACCGAGACCGTCGGTACCGAGGAGCTGGTGCTGGTACACCCGCCGGGGACGATGCCGGAGGAGATCAGCGTCACGGCGGTGAAGGAACTCCTTGCCCGCCACCGGTTCGTCCTCTTCGACAACCCGGTGCTCACCCACCATGCGCGCATCACGAGCGCGCTCATCGACACCTATGAGATCACGCGCTTCCACGTCGTCGACGACTTCCGCACCGCGAGGGTGCTCATCGGGCTCGGGGACTGCATCACCGTCCTGCCGGCCGGTGTTGTGCTGCGCGAGCAAGGGGGGCCGGATCCCCGGCTCCCCTCCACCCGCCTGCCCGGTCTGCTGCCGAAGATCAACGTGACCGCAGGCATCAGTGACGCCGGCCTCGAGCACGGAGTGAGCGCCGGGTTCACCCGGTCCGTGGCCCGGGCCCTCTCCGGAGAAATGACCTCCATGGAGTCAAATTCTTCGGTCCGGTCAGGGCATAAGAAATCGCAATGGCCGCACGGATGTGTTTCGCAGTTAAGGTCTACCTCCAATGGCCGATTCAAGATTCGGCTGCACGTGAAACGTGGAGGAGGTCACTCCGTTGAATGCGACATGGCATGTGAATCCGCAGAAATCCGCGCTGCTGGTCATCGACATGCAGAACGATTTCGTGCTGCAGGGATATCCGATGGAGGTGCCGATGGCCCGCCGGGGAATACCGCGGATGCAGGAGGTCGTCGGCGAGTGCCGGGCGGCCGGGATACCCGTGATCTACACCGAGCACATCCTGCTGGACGGCTTCAACGTGTCGCCCCTCGAATCCACGTACAACCCGGCGCTCCTGGCGGCCGGGATGCGCAAGGGGAGCTTCGGCTCGAAGGTCGTCGACGGCCTGAGGCCCGAGCCCGACGACGTCGTCATCCGGAAGCACCGCTACGACGCCTTCCACAACACACAGTTGGAGACGGTGCTGGCGAACATATCCGGACCCCGCCAGGTCGACACCGTGATCATTGTCGGCACCCTCACCGAGGTCTGCTGCGATTCGACCGCGCGTGGTGCCTATATGCGCGACTACAAAGTGGCCTTCGTCGGGGACGCCACCGGTGCCCTGAGCGACGAGGCCCAGCGCGCAACGGAACGCAACATTGCCGCATTCTTCGGCAGGGTGCTATCCACCGGAGAGCTGACCGCCGAAATCCGTGAAAGAAGAGAAGGGTGAGCGGGATGAAGTCAAGAGAGTACGACATTCGGTATGAACGCTCGGCCGTGCTGCTGCTGTCCCTCGGATTCGGCCTGGTGGGTCTGGACCGCTGGATCATCAGCCCCATCTTTCCGTCCATGATGGAGGACCTGGGTCTCGACTACCAGGACCTCGGCAACATCGTCGGTGCTCTCGGTCTTGCCTGGGGATGCGCCTCCCTCCTCATCGGAGGAATTTCCGACCGGCTGGGGCGCCGCAGAATCCTCGTCGGATCCCTCGTCCTGTTCTCGGTCTGTTCCCTGCTGACCGGATTCGCCACGGGCCTCATCAGCCTGATCCTCATCCGGGTCGTCATGGGCATCACCGAGGGAGCCTTCAGCCCGACAGCGGTGACCGCCACGGCGGAAGCGTCACGGCCACATCGCCGAGGCCTGAACATGGGGACGCAGCAGAGCACCTTTGCGCTCTTCGGCATCGGGCTGGGCCCCATCATCGCCACGCAGCTGCTGCTGGTCCTGCCCAGCTGGCACTGGGTCTTCGGGCTCATGCTGCTGCCCGGACTCGTACTGGCCTACGTCCTCCTCCGGACGATCAGGGAACCGCATCAGCTGCCGGCTTTCGAATCCGCCGTACCAGCCGCAGCATCGGCGGTGCCCACGCCGGGCGCATCCCCCGAGCCGTCGTCGACCATGCCCGTGAACCGCGTCCGCTGCATGGAAGTCCTGCGGTACCGCAACATCCGCCTGGCCATCCTCGCCCTGTGCGGAGCGATGACCTGCATCTTCGTACTCAGCGCGATGATGCCGAGCTACCTTGTCGACCACCAGGGCCTCGGCACGTCCCCCATGGGGATCATCGCATCCGGCATCGGATTCGGGGCCTTCGCCGGACAGCTCGCCATTCCCGGCCTGTCGGACAGGTTCGGCCGCAAACCCGTGGCCGTCGTCGCCCTGGTGATGGCCATGTGCATGCTCATAGCCTTCATCCTTCAGGGGCCGGTCGTCCCCGTGCTGTTCCTGCTGCTCTTCTTCGTCGCCTTCGGCGCGAACGGCTGCCTGGCACTGTTGGCCGGCACCGTGACGGTGGAATCGGTCCCCGCGGGCCTGATGGCCGCCGCTGCCGGAACCGTCATGGGCGTATCGGAGATGTTCGGCGGGGGAGTGGCGCCGTCCCTCGCAGGCTTCCTCGCGCAGAACTACGGCATCCAGTACGTGCTGTACCTGGCACTCGGAGGCCTTCTGCTCTGCGTGGTGGCGACCTCGTTGCTCCGTGAGACGGCGCCGACCCGAGCCGGCTCCCCGCCCAAGAGCGACGTCGGCAGCGTCAGGACAGCCGAGCTGTAGACCCGGCACGGCCGCCACCCGGCACATCCACCCCGGCCGCACCCGGCTGCGGCCGGGTCCGGCCCCGGGACGGGTCGGCGCGCGGTTCACCGGGAGGGAGTGAAGGCCGTTCCTGCCTCGGAACCCCCGGGGAACGGTCTCACGCGGTGGTGCAGTGCCCCACCGCATCGTGGTCGTGCTGCCGTCCCCCGCCGTATCCGGCTGTTGCGAGGTCGGCAGCGATCTCGAACCAGACGGCCTTGCCCGCGCCGACCCGGAAGGCACCCCACCCACTCGCGAGCGCATCGACGAGAAGCAGGCCTCGACCCGACTCCCCATCGGCATCGGGCGCCGCGGACATCGGCAGCTGTGGATCGCTGTCTACGACCTCGACCCGCACGCCGGAAGCTGTCGCCGACACACGTACCTCGCTCGTGGAACCGGTGTGCTCCACTGCGTTGGCCACGATCTCCCCGACGCAAAGCTCCAGGTCACCCATCGCTGCCTCGCTCAGCAGCCTCCAACGACGGGCAGCCTGCACGACCAGCTTGCGGGTGAGGTGCGCGGAACCGAGATCGGCGGACACCTTGAACAGCACCGCTGAACCTCCGTCCGCCTCGGCGACGGCACCGCCACGGAGGCTTGAGACGCCGTCAGAGCCGACGGAGGGTCCAGGGGAGACGCTGTGACGCGGAGGGGGCATCGTCAGGGTCATGGCTCTCACACTCTCGCGGATTCCGGCGTGTGCTCGGGCGGGGGCCGCCCGTCTTGGCATCGACGCTAAGAGCTCTCCGCAAGTGATCTAGGACGGCCCTGCACCGCGCCTTGGCGGAGAACGCACGTTTCCACGTGCGGGCCGCAGTTCGTGACGCAGTGGCATGATGCGTCGACCCTGCGTCACATCCTGGTGGTGCCGTACCATGAACTGGTTATGAGCGACGGGTTTTCGACCAGCGCGTCGCCGGTGGGTGAGCAGCTCACCCTCTGGCACGACGCCGTGTGCGCCACGTTCGTCGCCCTCGACGTAGCGGCCCCCGGCTCCGGCGCTTTCCGCGGCTCCTTGGCCAGTCACCAGGTGGGGCAACTGCGGATCGCCACGGTCGGGGCCGACCCGCACGATGTGATCCGCAAGCCCCGCCTGATCAGCTCGGATGCAGATGAGCAATCCATCCACATAGGGCTGCTGTGCAAAGGCCAAGCCGATGTCGAACAGGACGGACGCCAGGCACTGCTCCGCCCGGGGGACCTCGCCTTCTACGACCCGGCCCGCCCCTTCACGCTCGGATTCCCCGAGCCGGTGGAGTGGAGCGTGTTCATGCTGCCACGCCGGCTCCTCAGCGTTCCCGAAGCGGATCTCCGCCGGATGAGCGCCGAGGCGGTCCGTGGCGATGAGGGGTTGGGACGCCTGGTCAGCCCATTTCTGGCCGGCCTGGCGGTGCAGAGCGGATCGTACGGCGAGGACAGCACCACCCGGCTGGCCGCCGGCGTGGTCTGCCTGCTGGAGACCCTCGTCGCTGAACGGAGCGGAAGGGAGGGGTACTCCCAGGGGGACGGGCAGGCGTCCCTGCTGCTGCAGATCCGCGCCTTCATCAACGAGCACCTGCGCGACCCCGGCCTTTCCCCGGAGGACATCGCCCGGGCTCACCACATCTCGGTGCGATACCTCCACAAACTCTTCCAGCACGAAGGAACCACCGTGCACCGGTGGATCCAGCAGCGCAGGATCGAGGAGGCCCGGCGCGAGCTGAGCCGGCAAGGCCGCGCAGCCGTCACGATCGCGTCCGTTGCACACCGATGGGGGTTCGCCGACCCCGCCCACTTCAGCCGTTCGTTCCGCGCGGCGAACGGCATGACCCCACGCGAATGGCGGGAGTTCGGCAGGGCATAGTGAGCGACAGAGCCTCCGCCCAGACCGCCAGGCGACGGATCCGGTCGTCAAGCCGCATCGCGACACACTCGTCGAGGACGGCATTCCGCTGACCCAGCCATCGGACCGGATCCACCCCCGACACCCTCGACAAGGTCATGAAGGCGGGCGGGCTGACCTGGTCGACGCGGTTCTCGAACTTCCACGTCAGCACGACGAAGCTCGGCACGGCCCGCGCAGCCAACTCGCCGGGCCAGGTGCCCGGTTCCTTGCTTGACGGTCAGTGCGGAACCCACCGGTGAGGCCGACTGCGGTCTCCCTCATCGGTGAGGGGACCCCAGGCGCTGTGCGCCGGACGCCCTGGCCTGCCCCGCGCCCCTGGCCTCGGCCCATCTACGTCATGACCCCGTGGATCTTGCCTGGGCGGCGGCGACGGGTTCCGCGGCGGGATCGGATCGGCGGGATGCCGCGGACGAGAGGCTGGAGGGCCTGGCTGTCGTGGAGGTTCGCCCCGGAGATTCCGACGGACAGGGGCAGCCCAGTCCGCTCGATGATCAAGTGGATCTTCGAGGAGGCATTGTCAAATCCTGTGGACTAACCCGACAGCCCAATGGCCGGTCTATCAAGCAAGCGGCTTTCGGTAACGGACGTACTCGTTCTGCTGCCGGAACCCCACACTCTCGTAAAGGTCGTAGGACCGGTGTGGATTTGCCGTGCCCGTGAACAGCCGGGCGGTCGTTGCACCCTGCTCGCGAAGGCTCCGCAGCCCGTCCAGCAGCAGGACCCGGCCGATTCCGAGGCGTCGCTGGTCCGTCCGGACACTCAGCTCTTCCACCTCGCCCACGGTGTGGTCGTGACGCCGGATGGAGCACAGGGCGACGCCGACCATGTCCTGCCCGTTCCAGGCAGCCCTCCAGCATGCCGGGTCGGCGGTGTCGACGAAGTCCTGGAAAGGCCATCTCTGAGTGAAACCGCGGTCCGCGTACGAATCGACGACCGTCCTCCAGGCTGCACGGTAGTGGCTTGTCCCGATCGGTCCTGTCCGTATCCCGGCTGGCAGCTCGCTGCCCGGCTCGGGCACCTGCTGCAGATCGCCCAGCTCCAGCTCGACCAGGCTGAAGACATGTCGGTAGCCGGCTGCGCGCAGAAGTGCCGTGGCGTCCTGCTCGGAGGCCATGGCGTTCGCGCCGATCACTGCCGTCCGCACCGTTCCATGCTGTTTGACGAGCTGGCGGATCCGCTCTTCGGCCCAGCTCAGCATGGCTGAGCCGATGCCCTGGCCGCGATGATCGGGCAAGAGGTAGCCGCGGTGCAGGTACAGCCACGTATCGTCCCGCTCTTGCCACCACCGGATCGTCGCGTAGCCGACGACGCTCTCGTCGAGCACCACCAGGATCTGGTTCTTGGACGGCTCCTCCAACTTGGCAGAAGCTTCGGCGATCTCGGCCGCTGTCGGGAGCCCTTCCACTACCGAATGGACATCGACCCGGTCCCGTTCAACACACCCCAGCCGCACCGCGGCCATGGCGCCGTGGTCTGCGTCGCCGCGATACGGCCGGAACCCGAGGCCGACCGGAAGGTCCTGTCCTGCCGTGCCATCCAACATGACCAGATGTTCTCGAACTTCGAGGCAGGTCCGCCACCCTATTCACGCCGCGGTCGTCTGCGACCGTTCAAGGAGCTGGCCGCGTTCAAAGCGAGCCCCAGCGCGGACGAGGGCAACGAGGTGGGGTGCATTCACGGTTCGCCAGCGGGCCTGGGCGGACTCGACGAGCTTGAAGACCATCGCCAGGGCGGCGGCCCGGGATCCGGCGCCCTTGGTGACCTTGGTTCGCAGACGGACGGTCGCGAAGGTCGACTCGATGGGGTTGGTTGTCCGCAGGTGGATCCAGTGCTCGGCGGGGAAGTCGTAGAACGCCAGCAGCTCATCCTCGTCATCGACGATCTTCTTGACGGCCTTGGGGAACTTCGCGCTGTACTGCTTGGCGAACGCCTTGACCGCGGCGGCCGCGTGCTCCTTGTCCTCGGCGTTGTAGATGTCCTGGATGGCCTTCTTCGCCGCGGGCTGAGCTGACTTGGGAGGCTGTCGGCCATCTTGTGAACCCAGCACCTTTGGTGGCGGGTTTCGGGGAAGACCTCGTTCAACGCGTTCCAGAAGCCCAGGGCTCCGTCGCCGACGGCGAGGACGGGAGCGCGCATGCCGCGCCGCTGGCAGTCCCGCAGCAGGCTCGCCCAGGACTCCGAGGGCTCGCGATGGCCGTCGGCCATCGCGATCAGCTCCTTGGTTCCGTCAGCGCGCACGCCCATGACGACCAGGACCGCGGCCTTCGCCTCCTCCAGCCGTATGCGCAGGTGGATACCGTCGGCCCAGACGTAGACGTAGTCCGTGGTGGACAGGTCGCGCTCGCTGAACGCCTTGTGGTCGGCCTGCCACTGGGCGGTCCGCCGGATGACGGTGGCCGGCGACAGGCCAGCCGAGGAGCCGAGGAACTGCTCGAGCGCGGGCACGAAGTCCCCGCTGGACAGGCCGTGGAGGTAGAGGAGCGGCAGCACCTCGCTGATCTTCGGGGACTTGCGGCACCACGGCGGCAGGATCACCGAGGAGAACCGCTTGCGCTCGCCGGTTGCCTCGTTGATGCGCTTGTCGTTGATGCGTGGGGCCTTCACCTCGATCACCCCGGCCGCGGTCGCGACCTTCCTGGTCTGGTGATAGCCGTTGCGGACCACCAGGCGGCGCCCACTCTCGTCTCGCTGGTCGGCCAACTCGGCGATGTGGGAATTGACTTCAGCCTTCAGAGCGGCGGCCAGCATCCGCCTCGCGCCCTCGCGCCCTCGCGGACGATGTCGTCGATCAGAGAGCCGGTCTCGGTCGTTCCATCGGCATTCACTACGCTCAGCACGGGCGTGCCTTCCCAACCGACGGTGCAACGTCGGCCTACTCGATGACCAGAAGTCGATCACTCGGGAAGGTACGCCCTTCGCGTCCAACCCGAGGCCGATCCACAGGTCATGAGCATTGCTCTCTTCGAGCCGAACGTGCCTCTGTCGACAGGATTCGGACCCGTCAGATCCCCCTTTCAGAGCCCGCAGGGCGGTGTTTGCCGTTCACGCTCACTGTCACGGAGGCGAGAGGTGGGGTCTGTTCGCTGTCATCTGGTGAGGATGGGCAGGTCACGCGCTGACACGAAACCGAGAGAGCGCAGCACGCAGAAGGCTGTGATCGGATCATCGGCCCGAGCTGCATCGGCTCCTCAGTGGCCTGCGCCTACCAGCGCCTGGCCCACTCCCCACCCCGTGAGACGTGAGCGGCTTGGCCGCCTATCGGTCTGCATACGCGGCGAGGAACACACGGACGCCCTCGTCGGCCAGCCGTTCGAGTTCGGCCGGGGTCTGGAGGTCGTCGCGGGCGGAGAACATGGCGCGGTCCATGGGGATGGCCAGAATGAGCCAGGCGAAGTGACGGGCGGCGAGCATCGGATCGTCCAACCTCAGCAGCCCGCGTGCCGCGAGGTGTTCGAAGCAGGCCGCCAGGGCGGCGATGGTCCGCTCGGGAGCGCGCCGGTAATAGTCGGCCGCCACATCGGGGAAGCGGCCGGCCTCCGCGATGAGCAGCCTGCGCAGTTGCAGCCCTCCGGGCTGGATGACGGTGGTGATGTAGCGCCGGGCGAGCTCGACCAGGTCCCCGCTGAGGTCATCGGTCTCGCGCAAGGCGTCGATGACCTCTACGAACAGGCCGACCCTGCTGCTGGCGTTGGTGATGATGGCGCCGAACAGCGTCTCCTTGTCCGTGAACTGCTTGTACACGGTCTGCTTGGACACCGCGGCCGTCGCGGCGATCTCGTCCATGCTGGTGCCCGGGTAGCCCTTGCGTAGGAACAGGTCGGTGGCCGCCTCCATGATCGCCTTGCGTTTGCGGGCCGAGCGGCCGTCCTCGGGTGCTTGCATGCCTGCCTCCTTGATACTCCCTGAAGAGTACTGGACTGCTCAGTACTCGTTTGGGTACTGTACGGTCCAGTACCACCACCGGAGGTCGACCCGGGCGCCATCACCAACGGAGGGGAGCGGTCATGACGACCGCAGGACGCAAGATCGGAACAACACCACCGTCATCGACGGCGACCTCATCACCTTCCTCAAGGACTTCAAGCAGCAGCCGGGCGGGAACATCAACCTCTCCGGCAGCATCTCCCTGACCCGAACCCTCCTGGAAGCCGGTCTCCTCGACGAACTGCGGCTCCTGGTGCACCCGATCGTGCTGGGCGCCGGCAAGCGTCTGTTCCCGGACGGTACCGGCCTGACCCCCTTGCGGCTCACCGCCTCGGCCACCTTCTCCACCGGCGTGCTGGACCTGACCTACCAGCCCGCCTGACCTGCCCACGGGCCCCGGCCCCAGCCATCAACCATCGGAAAGAAGGACCCCATGTCGTTCCAGGCTTACCTGGACACCATCGAGACCAAGACCGGCCTGACGCCCCGCGCCTTCATCGCACTGGCACAGGAGCGCGGCTTCGACGCCCCGTCCACCAAGGCGGGAACGATCCTCACGTGGCTCAAGGAGGAATACGACCTGGGGCGCGGCCACGGCATGGCGCTGGTCCACGTCATCAAGCACGGCCCTCGCATCGACGCGAAGCACGTCGGCACGACCGGCTCGCACCGCGACGACTCCGACACTCTCTGGCTCGACGGCAAGGCGGCGCGCCCCTCCTGAAGCGGCGTGCCTGTCCCCACAAGCGCCTGAAGCACACCACCTCACAGACCGCGCCCACCTCCTGGAGAACCCGGCATGACCTGGACCGACCGCACCGTGGTACGCGAAGGCGTCCGTATCTCCTGCCGCGATTGGGGCGGATAAGGCCCCCGGGTCGTCCTGCTGCACGGACTGGCCGGCCGCGCAGGCGAATGGGACACCCTCGCCCGGAACCTGCAGCCGTGCAGGCCGAGATCGGCGCAGCGCTCGACGCGTGGCCGACGCCGTTCCCCTCGCGCCGGGTCGCCGTCGAGTTCTTCGGCGGCGGTGCTGTCGCCGAGGGTCGGGCGGCCGGACTGGAAGAGCGCGCCGGCGGCTGGTGGCCGAGCTTCGACCGTAACGTGATGGTCGACGCGCTGACGGAGAATGCCCGGCGTTCCTTCTGGGACGACTGGGCAGCCATTGCCTGCTCGACGCTGGTCATCCTGGGGCAATCCGGCATCATCCCCCCTGTGCGAGAAGGAATCCATGCTCCAACGGCGACCCGGGACGGCGGCCGTGAGCGTCCCCGAAGCGGGGCACGACGTACACCTGGAAACCCGGAGATCGTGCGGCAGGTGCTTCGGGAATTCCTTGAACAGGTTGCCGACCGGCCTGTTCGCGGGCGGGGCTGACCCCGAAAAGCCTTGGGACGTGTCCACGTACCGGCAGCGCGGTGCGCTCCGGCTGCGGGCGCCGGGGCTCACTGCCACGGGGTGCAGGTCACCGTTCCGTTGGTCACCGAGGAGCAGTTGCGGAACCTCTCCGGTGAGGGAGAACGGCACCCGTACGCGGAGCGGCTCGTGGCCGACCGGCTTGCCGCAGGGGACTCCCCGAAGTTGACGCGGCGGGCCGGGGCGCTGGGGTGACGGGTGAAGGTCACCGGCTTCGACTTCGTCTTCCGGCCGCAGCCGACGATCTACCTCCCGTGGGCGTGGGGGATGAGGAGACCCGGCTGGTGATCGAGGCCGCGCACGAGCGGCCTGGCCCGCGCCACGCCCGTGGCCTTGCATGCTGGTCGGCCAGGTGTCGCAGCGCTGTTGGCCGGTTTTGAGACGCTGCCTGGGGCCCTGGTGCGCGGGCGGCAGCCGGACAGGCTAGTTTGCTTGGATGAGTCTCCTTGATGATGTGGCCGAGCGCGACGGCTGGCGGTGCTGGGTGTGTGACGAACCGGTCGACCCCGACGAGTCGGTGAACGACCCGCGGGGGCCCAGCGTCGACAGCCGGACCGCCGACCGGAAGGCCAAGGTCGCCGAGCGGCTCGCGCACCGCGGGTGCAATACCCGCAAGGGTGCGGTCAAGGTGGTCATCGCCTGGTCGGAGCGCCTGTACGTGGTCGAACCCGCGCCGCTGATCGCCGTTGCCGACAGGCTGGAGCGCAAGGGGGGCCGCGAGATGGTGGGCCGTTGTCCGACCCGGAAAGACGCCCAAGAGGCGGCGGATTGGCTGGTGGACCGGTTCTCCCGACTGGTACCGGGGATGCCGGTGACCGCCGACATCGAGGCGGGCGGCGGCCAGTTCCTCGTCATCCTGGCCACCGGCCGCCGCTGATCGGGGATCACCCGCGCACCCGCGCGTCGAGAGGGTGGTCATCTGACTGTCCAACGCTGCGATGCCTGGCCAACCAGCCTGCGAAGTGTCGGTGGCCAGTTAGATCTCCCCGCACGGCCGCCTGACGGGAAATCAAGTGGCCGTGGCTCGACGCACTGTCAGTGACGAACGTGAGCCTCCTCGCAGCGGATGGCTCCCGATGCCCACGGCTCTTGTGGTGGCGCCGTCGGCCTGGAGCCCGACTTGGGTTCGGGTGTTCTGTCATCCTGCGGCGGACGGTCCGCTCAGGCGTTGCTCAGTGCCCGTCGCACGGGTCGTCGTCCGCAGGCACCGGCTTGGTGTCGGCTGCCAGGCAGGAGGAGTACACCCGCGGCGGAGTGGGCCGCGGCTCCGGTTCCGACGTGGCGCACACGGTAATGATCGCCCCGGCACTGAGGAACGTCAGCCCTGCCATCACGGCGAGCCAGGTACCCCGGCTCACCGGTCGCCACGGAAGTGCTTGCGGAGTTCGGCGCGGCAGTCGTCGTCGGTGCCGGCCTTGACTCGCGAGAAGGCCAGCACTCCGTCTCCCGTGCCTTCCTGCTTGGTCTTGGCCAGCTGCATCTCGATGTCCGCGACGTATTGGGCGCACTCGGCGCTGACGGGCTTGTCGGGCTGCGGGTCCGGTGCCGAGGAAGCGTTCAGTTTGGCGGTGGCGGTGGCGGTGGCGGTGGTGGTGGCGGCGAGGCCGGCCGCGCACTGCACCGCCCACGCGGCAACCCGCGGGCGGCTCATCCGTATCGGCTCGGGCATTCAGGCATCCTACGAGCGCCGCGGCGGGCTGTCGCGGAATCACAGGTTCCTCATCGAGGAGACCGACGACGGAGCCTGCTGGCATCGCCGACAGGGGCGATGGCGCCCGACCGATCACGCGTCAGCTTTGGCCGGCTGCCGTTCACCCCGACTGCTCGCCGCTCGCTGCTCGCCGAAGTCGGCGCGGGCAGCCTCGTCTGGGGTTCACTACACCGCATCGGCTCCACCGGTGGCCTCCCCGCGGTAGCCGGGGGAGCGCGGTCCGAAAAGGACGGCCCGGGTCCGACGCGGCTTTGCGCCGCCCGGCCGCCGGGCTTCCTTGCGCCGCTCGTGCCGGGATGTCCCAGAGCGCGACTGCGCATCTCTTCCCCGCCACCGCGCCCCGGCCCGCGCTGACGGTCGAGTACCGCCGGCGGACACGGGAACGACCCGGTCCGGCACCGCCCCCGTGCGGTGCCGGACCGGGCCGTCCGGTCGTACGTCGGTCCGTCGTCAGCGCTTGGGGCAGGCGGCCTGGGTGACCTTGCCGGCCTTGCCCGTCGACGTGCCGGGGTCCAGGGTCAGGCACTTGCCGGTCCACTGGTTGATGAAGTAGTAGCCGTGCGACTGTCCGTTGCTGTCGGTGTTGGTCGGCATGACGTTCCACAGCTGGCTGCCGGAGAACCACTTGGTCTCGCAGGGCCACCAGAAGAGCTGCGTGCCGTCGCCGGGCGGGGTCCCGTTGTTGTACGGAACGGTCAGGCAGGAGCCGTTGCCCGCCTTGATCCAGTAGTAGCCCTTGCCGTCGTAGTTCGGCTTGGTGGCCGTCCACTGGTGGCTGCTGGGTGCCGGGTTCGCGCAGGCCCGCTGCATGACCAGGCCGCCGGAGCCGTCGGGGAACTCGTCGCCGCGCACCATGCAGCGGTTGGTTCCGTAAGTGCTGACGTACTGCTTGGCGTCGTTGACGGTCCACACCGCCGGGTCGGGCTCGAAGACGTAGTTGTCGCGGTTGAGCTCATCGACCACCGACACGGGTGTGAGGCCCGAGTTGTCGGAGAGCTGGTAGTGGTCCACCGCGACGAAGTTCGGGTTGCGGCCGCCCGCGGCAGGCCGGCACGACTTCTCGATCCGGTTCTTGAGCTGGGTGCCGTTGTCGATCCTGGCGTAGGCCTTCGGGTCGAGGTTGTCCGAGCTGAACTGGTTCATGGTGAACAGCGGGGTGAGGCCGGTCGTCCCCGGCATCGGGTTCGTGTTCAGCGGATTGTCGTTCCGCGACTCGCAGCCGAACGGCTGCCCCTTGCCGTAGCTGTACCGGTTCTCCACGGTGTGCGACCAGGTGTTCATCAGGGTGCCGGAGCCGGCGGCCACGTCGCCCCAGCTGTCCTGGAAGATCACCAGGCGCTGGTTGGCGGAGACCATGTCCTTCAGCCGCGGCCAGTTGCTGCTGAAGATGCCCCAGTCGTTCTGGTCGAAGAGCATCTTGCCGGCGCCCTTGGCGTCCAGCAGGTCGGTGACGGTCTTGCTGAGCGTCTCGCGGCTCGCGTAGTTCTCCAGGAAGATCGTCACCACTTCCTGCGGGTTCTTCTGCAGGAAGTTCACGACGGTCAGCAGCGCGGAGTTGAACTGCTCGTAGCACAGGGACGTGCCGCCGTGGCACAGCTCGACGGGACCGGTGCCCTTGGGGTCGTACGTGTCGAGCATCAGCCCGCGCACCCCGCCGTCGAGCTGGTCCTTGATGCTCTGCGACTGGTTCGGCGGGACCGGCCAGTGCATGTCGGTGTTGGCGAAGGCGTTGTGCGAGGTCACGAACGACCACTGGTGGTAGCGCGCGTTCCCGTACTTGCTGCTCGCCGCCACCGCCCCCGTGGGAGCCGTCAGCACCGAGGCCAGGACGAGGAGCGCGAGCACCGGCAGGGCGAGCAGGCGCGGCAGGCGAGCACGGCGGTCGGCGCCCGGACGGGGCGCGGTACCACTGGTTCTCATTGTGAAATTCCCCTGGTGGAAGCGGCCGCCGGCGACCGCGGGCACGGTACGGCGGCGACCGGGTGTACGGAGGTCCCCCGCGCCCGGCGCGCAGCCGCACGCGGGAGCGAGGGCGGAGCGGCGACGGACCGGCGCCCGGATGGGGGCTGGTCGGGCTCCCTCCCGGGTCGCCCCAGCCAACCGCGGCCGGCCGATCCGGACCAGGCAGTTCCACCGGCAGAAGTACGGTCCGGCATACTTTTGCCGGACGAAAGGACCGGCGGACCGGCCGGTCCGCGCAGCACCGGGGGACAAGCGGGCATGGGGACGGACACACCGGCCACCGGCGGGTTCGGCGAGCACCTGCTCCGCCTGCGCACGGACGCCGGGCAGAGCCAGGAGGAGCTGGCGCACGCCGCGGGGGTGAGCGTGCGGGCCCTGTCGGACATGGAGCGCGGCCGGTCCCGGGGGCCGCAGCGGCGCACCGTGGCGGCCCTGGCCGCGGCGCTGGGGCTGGACGTGACCGGCACCGGGGAACTGGAACGGGCCGCCAGCCGGGGACGGCCCCGCGCGCGCCGGGCCGGGGGTGAGCCGGCGGCCGGCTCGTACGCGGGCGCCGGCCCGGCGGGGGCGGCCGGTGGGAAGCCGGCGGCCGGGCCGTCTGAAGGCGCCGGCCCGGCGGGCGCCACCGCCCCGGACCCCGCCTTCCGCCACACCCTCGCGCTCCCGCGCGACCTGCGCGACTTCACTGCCCGCGGGCCCGCCCTGGCGCGGCTGGCGGCCCTGGCCGAGCAGTCCGACCCCGACCGTCCGCCGGTGGCGGTGGTCTGCGGGCAGCCCGGCCTGGGCAAGACCGCCTTCGCCGTGCACGCCGCCCACACCCTGGCACCCCACTTCCCCGACGGGCAGTTCCACCTCGACCTGCGCGGCATGGACCTGCGACCCACCCCACCCCGCGACGCCCTCGCCCGCCTGCTACGCGCCCTCGGCGCCACCGACGTACCCGCCGACACCGAAGACCGCAGCGGCCTCCTGCGCTCCCTCCTGCGCGACCGACGCGTCCTGCTCCTGTTGGACAACGCGGCGGACGAGGACCAGGTACGGCCCCTACTGCCCGGGGAGGGTGCCTCCCTCACCCTCGTCACCAGCCGCCACGCCCTCGCCGGCCTCGAAGCCGTCCACCGCACCGAACTCGCCCTGCTCCGCCGCGAAGAAGCCGTCGAACTCCTCACCCGCATCATCGGCCCCCACCGCATCACACAAGAAGCCCAAGCCGCCCGCGACCTCGCCGAACTCTGCGGCCACCTCCCCCTCGCCGTCCGCATCGCCGGACAACGCCTCGCCGCCCGCCCCACCGAACACATCACCAAACTCGCCACCCAACTCGCCGAACAAGGCGGTCGCCTCGACACCCTGAAGGCCGGTTCACTCGAGGTCCGGGCCGCCTTCGCCCTCTCCTACCGGCAACTGAGCCCGCAGGCACAGACCGTCTTCCGACGCTCCTGCCTGGCCGACGGCCCCGACTTCAGCCCCCAGACCGCCGCCCTACTGGCCGACCTGCCCACCCGTACGGCCGCCCGGTATGCCGAGGACCTGGTCGACGCCGGCCTCCTCCAGCCTCACCCCACCGCTGACCGCTACCGCTACCACGACCTCCTGCGCCTGTTCGCCGCCGAGCAGTTGGCCGAGGAGGACGGGCCCGAGGAGATCGCCGCCGCCGAGGACCGGGCCGCCCGCTGGACGCTGCGCCGGGCCACCGCCGCCGGCTTGCACTTCGAGGCCGAGTACGGGTCGGCCGCCGACCAGGGTGACGCGGAAGACGACCCCGACCCGGCCACCGCGTCGGTCGGCCGCGACCAGGCCCGGGCCTGGCTGGAGGAGGAACGGGCCCAGTGGCTCGGGGCCCTGCGTCACGCCCAGTCGACCGGCCGTCACCGGCAGGTCGTCGACGCGGCGGAGGCGATGCACTGGTTCTCTGACGCCACGATGGACTGGGAGCTGTGGGCCGAGGTGTTCCGGCGGGCCGCCGACTCCGCCCGGGCGCTGGGCAGCACCCGTGAGGTGGCCGTGCAGCTGAACTACCTCGCCTGGGCCCGCAACATGTGCGTCTTCGACTACGTCGGAGCGCTGGCCGCCGCGGACACCGCTCTGGAGGCGGCCCGGGAGGCGGGCGACGAGCTCCAGGTGGGCTGGGCGCTGGGGTACGGCGCGGGGGCGCTCCAACGGATCGGTCGGACCGGGGAGGCCGTCGCCCGGCTGAGGTCGTCGGTCGCCCAGTTCGCCGGGCTGTCCTGCGGCGAGAGCAGGCTGGCCGAACTCACCGCCCTCAACGCGCTGGGCCAGGTCCTGCGCATGGACGGCTGGCCCGAGGAGGCGCTGGCCATCCACCGCCGCAGCGAGGCGCTCTGCCGGGCGGGCATCCCGGGGCGGACGACCGGAGTGAGCAATTCCTACCTGGCCCTGGTCAGCCAGTACGTCGGCAACGACCTGGCCGCGCTCGGCCGGTGGGGCGAGGCGGAAGCCCCGCTGCGTGAGGTGCTGACCCTGCGTGCGGCGAACCCGATGTCCGTCTGGAGCGAGACCGCCCGGCTTGAGCTGGGCGTCGTCCTGCGTCACCTCGGCCGTCACGAGGAGGCCAGGGAAACCCTGACGGCCGCCCACGAAGCCCTGGTCCGGCTGAACCACCCCCGGCAGCTCGAAGCCGCCGCCGAGCTCAGCACCCTGGAAGCCGCCGCCAGCACCGCTTAGAGGGCGTTCCATCCCGCTGTTTCGTCCTGGATTGTCGGGTTGAGTGGGATTCATGGACCACGCCATGTGGGTGTGGATTCGGTGGTGAGCCTGCGGGTCATGAGGTTGATCATCGCGAGGTGGATCATGGCTTCGGAGCGGTGTGGGTGGGCTTCGTAGTCGCGGGTGAGTCGGTGGTGGCTCATGAGCCGGGCCAAGGTTCGTTCGACGGTCCACCGCGGTCGGCGGTCCCCGGCCGCCGGCTTCGGGGCGGATGCAGGCGCGCCGGGGCCGGCATCGGCCGGTGTGGGTGGCGACCTCTTCGCGGACGACGGCCATCAGCTCGCCCTCCGTACCGGAGGCGAGGTCGCGGACGCGGCGGCCCGGCGGCAGGTGCTTCTCGTGTCCGAAGCCGAGGCCGGCGGCTTCTTTCATGCCTTGCCCCCCGGCCGCGGTGCTCTGTTGGTCCCCCGGTTTTGTGCCGTCCGTCAGGGCGCGGGGGTCAGTGCGGCCCGGGCGGCGTCCAGGATCTCGTCGGAGAGCGGGGTGCCCTTGGTGGCGCGGGCCAGTACGACCGCGCCGAGCATCGTGCACAGCCGGACGATGCCGTCCTGGTCGTCGGAGGCGAGCCAGTCGGCGAAATCGGACGCGCCGTCGGCGTACGTGCGGTGCGCCCCGAGGTCCCCGGGGTCGCGGGCCATGTCGGTGGCCAGCGCGGCGACGGGGCAGCCGGCGGCAGGGGAATCCCGGTGCCGGGCGGACAGGTAGCTCTCGATCACCACCTGCTGGGCCGCGGGGCGCTCGCCGCCGTTGTCCTCCAGTGCGGTGGCGCGCCGCTCGGCCAGTTCCTCGAAGGCGTGCGTGACGGCCTCGTCGATGAGCGCTTCCTTGGAGGCGAACTGCTTGTAGAAGCCACCGTGGGTCAGGCCGGCCGCCTTCATCAGGTCGGCGACGCTCACGCTCGTGCCTTGTTCGCGGAAGAGCCGCGATGCCATCTCCACGACCCGCCTGCGGTTCTCCTGCGCCTGCGCCTGCGATACGCGGCCCATGGGCACCTCCTCATTTGGATGACGGCTGGCATCTATCCTACTCCGGGTATAGATTATGGACGTAATCTAAATGGGCCGGTAGCTGTGTATGCCCGGCCGGCCGTCCACCCCTTGGGAGATGTCATGGAACTGAAGGACGCCGTCGCCGTGGTCACCGGAGCCAACCGGGGCCTGGGCCGCCATCTCGCTGCCCAGCTCGTCGAGCGCGGGGCCAAGGTCCATGCCGCCGCCCGCCGCCCCGAGTCGGTGGACCTGCCCGGCGTCGTACCCCTGCACCTGGACCTGGCTGACCCACGGTCGGTGCGGGAGGCTGCCCGCATCGCCTCGGACGCCACCTTGCTCGTCAACAACGCTGGGATCATGACGGGCACCCCGTTGGTTGCGGGTGACTGGGACGCGGTGCGGCTGGAGATGGAGACGAATTTCTTCGGCCCCCTGGCCGCCACCCGAGCGTTCGCCCCGGTCATCGAGGGCAACCGGGGCGGGGCCGTCCTCAACGTGCTCTCCGTCCTGTCCTGGGTCCACCCGGCCGGAGTCGGTGCCTATGCCGCCGCCAAGGCCGCCGGCTGGGCGATGACCGACGCGATCCGGGAGGAACTGGCCCCGCGGGGCATCGCGGTCACCGCGCTCCACGTCGCCTACATGGACACCGACATGGCCGCCCGGATTCCGGCCGGCCAGAAGACCGACCCCGCCCTCGTCGCGGCCCTGGCCCTCGACGGCCTGGCCGCCGGAGCACGGGAAGTCCTCGCCGACGACCTCACCCGCAGCGTCAGGCAGGGGCTCGGCGGCGTCCCGTCCGCCGCCTGACTCACTCACCCCGACCGCCCGCAGTCCGCCACCGCCGGACCGGGCCAGGAAGACCCTCCATGAATTCCCCCGTCACATCCCTTCCGGCTGTCCCTGCGGCCGCCGGAGTGGGCGAAGCCCCCACCCAGCCCGTCCCCGGCACCCGCCGTCGCCCGCCCGTACGGGCCTGGCTTCAGCCTGCCGTGATCGCGCTGGTCCTGACCGCCGCGTTCATCGGCTGCTACATCGGCCTGCAGCGTGACCCTCAGCCCCACCACGTCACCATCGCCGTCACCGGACAGGAACTCGCAGACCGGGTGAGCGGCGCACTCGGCGACAGCGTCGACGTGCACCCGGTCACCGACGCCACGGCCGCCCGCGGAGCCCTGGAGCGGCACGAGGTCTCGGCCGCGCTCGGCGAGGGCCCCGGCGGCCGGCTGCACCTGGAGGTCGCCGGGGCCTCCGGCCCGTCCACCACCTCGGCCGTCAAGAGCCTCGTCGGTGCCTACGCCGAGGGCGTGGGCCGGCAGGTCACCACCCAGGACGTCGTGCCCCTGACCCGCTACGACTCGCGCGGCCTGGCCGGCTTCTACCTGGCCTTCGGCGTGACCCTCGCAGGATTCGTCCTCGCCCAGAACGCCCTGGGTCTCGCCGGCCTGCTCCACCTGCGTCACCGGTTCTGGCTGCTCGGCGCCGTCTCCGCCGCAATCGGGACCGTGGCCGCGATCCTTGCCGGGCCCGTCCTGGGTGCCGTACCTGCCCCCATCGTCCCTCTGGCCTTCACCCTCACGCTGCTGGCCGCGGCCGCTGCCTTCGCCACCAAGCTGCTGGGGACGCACCTCGGTCCCGTCGGGGTACCCGCCGCGACCCTGCTGCTGCTCACCGTGGGCAACTCCACCAGTGGCGCCGCCATCAGCGCGGATCTCCTGCCGCCGGCCGCGCGTGCCGTCTCTGCGCTCCTGCCGCCGGGGGCAGCGGTCCGTGCCATCACCGACCTCAGCTACTTCCGAGGCGCCCACGTCACGGGCCCGCTCCTCACCCTGGCCGCCTGGGCCGTGACCGCCGCGCTCCTGCTCGGCCTGCGGTCCCGCCTGCGCCGCACTGCTGAGGCTTCCTGACGCTCCGGCCGTTCTACTCATCCTGCGCGGGCGACGACCCTTGCGGTGCCGCTGCCCGTGACACGTGCTCACCTCGTCGGCGGGCCGGGTGCCGAGGATAGGTTCCGGGATTTGGTGGCACGCGAGGCGGCTGCTGCTCGTTCGTCACCTTCGACGTCACCCCGGCCGAGGGCTGGGTCCGGCTGGAGATCGCCGTGGAGCAGGCGCACGAGACGACGCAGCCGAGGAAGAAGCGGGGAGCGCACGCACGGACCGGCGTTCCGCCGCGGCCGTACCTGCCGCGCCCCAGGCTGGTGGCCCTAACGAGCTCGTGCATGGTTGGCGGTGCGACGCTGGAGCTTGATCCCTGATCGTGTTCGTGCGGTGGGGAATGAGGCTCGTGCAGCGATCGTCAGCGACCGGCGGATCACAGGACTGCGGGCCGAGGTGATCGCGGAAATCGTCTCCGAGGGGGTCCGTTATGGCATGAACGGCAGCAGGCGGGACTGGAGTCCAGGCCGCGGATGCGGGCCATCGGGGCCGGCTGAAAGCACCGGCTGGTCTTCATCGACCGGCTCCTGGCCCCGCTCGTCCATCTCCGCCACGCAACCACTCATGACGTGCTGGCCCGCTGGTTCGGCGTCGACCGTTCCACGGTCACCCGGGTGATCGGCGAGGTGCGGGCGCTGCTCGCCGAGCGGGGCTGCACCGTCGCCACCGGCATCCGGCATCCGGCATCCGGCATCCGGCATCCGGCATCCGGCATCCGGCATCCGGCATCCGGCATCCGGCATCCGGCATCCGGCATCCGGCTCCGCACCCTAGCCCAGCTCATCGACCACCTCGGCGTCAGCGGAGAGACCGGAATCATCGACGGCACCGAGATCCGAGTCCGGCGGCCGGCCGCAGGACCGGGAGAAGGTCATCTCCGGCAAGAACAAGCAGAACGCCGTGAAGGTCATGGTCCTCACCGACTCTGCTGGCAGGTTGTTGTTCTGCAGTCCAGCCCAGCCGGGAAGGTGTGCCGACATCACCCATGCCCGGCAGTTGGGCCTGGTCAAGCACCTGGTCAACGACCCGGCCGTGGAGGTTCTCGCTGACGCCGGCTATCAGGGGCTGGGTGCTCAGACCGGTGGCCGCGTCGTGACGCAACCGCACCGCAAGTTCAAGAAGAACCCGCCGGACTGGTACGAAGAGATCCACGAGCGGCAGCGCAAGGCGCATTCCGCACGCCGTATCCGCGTCGAGCACGGCATCGCACACCTCAAGAACTGGCGAGCCCTCGCCCGGCACCTGGGCCGACGCGACATGAGCGACACGATCCAAGCCATCGCCGGACTGCTGTCACACCTGCAAACCGTCACCCGCAAGGCCGGTTAGCCATAGTGACCACCGGGCCGACCTGCACCTTTTCACGTCTCACCGCCAACCATGCACGAACTCGTTGGTGTGTAGCTGCCGACCGGCGCCGTCACTGAACCTGAACTCGTGATGTCGGTCGCGTTGCCCTCCATCCGTGCCTGAGACCTTCGGAAAACGGTTCGCGCCCGGTCGGCTGCCCTGCGATTGTGAGGACGTGCCAGAGGACCGAAGGATGCAGCCGGCCGCACCGGTCGCGAAGTGGACGGCCGGTTCGATCCGGATCACGAGCCGCACAGTCACCGCTGGCGAGATCTCGGGCTGCCTGGGGATCGCGGCGGACCAGCAGTTCGAGCGGGACAGCCCGATGAGTCCTCGCAATCCGACCAGCGCTCGACGGGAGAGCAGCGTCTGGATCAGGCGAAGCGGACTGTCTGATGACAGCGATCTCACGGACCATGTGCGCGTGCTGGTCGCGCTCGTTGACGGGCATCGCGAGAAGCTGGCGAGCCTGTCCGTCGACTGTGACCTGGAGTTGCGTCTCGGCTTCGGCAGCGAGAATGGTCAGGGAGGCTGTGTCCTGCCCGCACGCCTGCTCGCCGAGGTCGGTGCGCTCGGGCTGGATGTCGTGCTCGACCTCTATCCGCCCGAACCAGAGGCGGCCGACGCTCGCGCTTGAAGACGCGAGGGCCGTCTCGCGCGGTCAGGCGAGTGTGAGCCCGGTTCCGGTGAGGCAGCCGTCAACGAGGCCCGGGCGGTCCTGGATCTTCTTGAGCCGGCGCTTCAGGGGCTCGGGTGAGCTGGGTGAGGTCGGGCGCAGCGAGGTTGCCGATATCGCGCTTGACCAGCGACCAGATGCCCTCCTGCGGGTTGAGTTCCGGGGCATAGGTGGGCAACTGGAACACCGTGAGCCACTCGGCGCTCGCCTCGATGAACTCCCGCATGCCGGACGTCGCATGGAGGCGGACGTTGTCCCATACCAGGAAGATCGGCCCGCCGAGCTGGATGCGGGCGCGGACGACCAGGTCGCGGAAGTCGCGCCACCTTCTCTTGTGCGAGGCCTCGGCAGCCCTGGGAACGGCCCCGTTCGAGGTCGATTGCCTCATCGTCGAACACCCGAAGATCAGGGTGAGTTCGACCCCTGCCGGGGCGCCGGGTCGCCCACCGGGCTGCATGCCCTCCAGCGGGCCGCCGCGGGCGACCGTTCGGCCATTGAGGGGGCCGGGATGTACTCGGTCGCCATCCAAGGCTGCTCTGCCCCGGCATCCGATGCCACCACGCGCCGTGTGCACCCCCTGTGCCAGGCGAGCCAGTTTCACTTCACGGGCGAACCGTCGGCGGTCAGCGGAGGTGACCTCCCCGGAGGAGATCGGGGATTTGGCAGCAGCCAGGCTGCCGTCCGCGAGTGAACGTCGTAGATAGACGTGTCGCATGCCGCCTGCGCCGAGACGGCCGATCACGGGAAAGACGCCGAACCGTACGGGCCGCTCTCATCCAGAGACTGAATGCCCATCTCGTCCCTCGGTATCCGGTCTCGTCTCCATCGCTTCCATCGCTTCACGAATCTCCCGACGCGGACATGGGGATGCCAGCGCTGGCACGCCCGTAAGTCAGCAAAGCCGGGAACCTGACCGCAGCCACCCCGGCGGAGATCACACCTGCACTCCGGAGTGCAGGATGCTGCGTGTCGCGTCCAATGTTTCTGTCACGGTCCGATCCCTTGGGGTGTCCGGTACGGGTGGCCCGAGCACACTTCTGGAATGAGTCGGAAGCATCGGGGAGGCCGGCTGGTGGAGGCTTGTCTCCAACTGGTCGGGGGGCTTGTGCTGGCCGCCGCGGGCGGGTGGGGGATCACACAGCTGGCGAGAGGTGGCCAGAACGCGGGCGACACTTCCTCGATCGTGTCGATGGTGGCCGCGGTGGCCGGCCTCTTGCTCGCACGGGCGGGCCTGAACGCCGCCCGACTCTCGCCCGGCCAGCCGGATGACGCGCGGAGGCTCGCCGAAGGCGCGGTCGACACGCTGGCCGGAACGATCGCGAAGGACGAAGCGGGCGGGCTGGGGGCCATGGTGGGGCAGGACGGGCACCGGCTCAACCTGTCCTACTCGCGCCGCCCCGACGACAGACTCCCGGGCGAGGCCCCACCCCATGGGCAGCTCGAACACGACAGCGCCTCGGGTGTGCCCGACATCGCCACCTACTACGAGAGGACGTCGACGGGACGCCTGGTCATCACTGGACCTCCTGGAGCGGGGAAGACAGTGCTGTCGGTGGAGCTGCTGATGCGACTCATCGGGCGACGTACCGCGGGCGCACCCGTACCCGTGCGGCTGTCGCTGGCGGAATGGAACACCGACACCCCGTTCGAGCACTTCCTGGCCGCCCAAGTAGTTCAGAACCATGGCATTTCACCGCAGCGCGCAGCCTGGATCATCGAGCACCGGCTGTTGATTCCGGTCCTGGACGGACTGGACGAGATGGATCCGGGCCTGACCACGGAGGGCGGCGCCCCCGTGTACGGCCCGGACGGACTGCAACTACCCGACCCCCGGGCGCCACGCGCCTTGAAGGTGCTGAGGGCTCTCAACGCTTACGGGCCCGTCGCGCCCGGACTTCCGCTGATCCTGGTGTGCCGCACCGGCCACTACAACGCCCTGCCCGTCGCCGAGCGCCTGTGGCATGCGGCCGGCATCGACATCGCCCCCCTCGGCCGCGTGGACATCGAAGTCCACCTGACCCACCTCTTCCGGCACGACGAGCGCTGGCGGGCCTTCCTTGCCGCCCTGCCCACGCACTGGTCGGGTGCGCTGCGCGAGACCCTGTCCACGCCCTGGTGGCTCTTCCTCCTCAAGACCGTCTACCAAAGGGGCGGCGATCCCACGGAGCTCTTCGGCTACGCCACGGAGCAGGCGCTGCGCGAACACCTGCTCTCCCTGTTCATCCCGGCCGTCGTCGACCTGCACCCGACGTCGCACGACGCGGAGAGCATCCGGCGCTGGCTGGGCACCATCGCCCGCCACTTGGCACCCGGCCCCGTCGGCGCCGAGCGTACCGATATCCACAGGCAGCGGCTCTGGCCGATCGCCGGCCGGATCCGGGTACGTTGTCTGGACGCGGTGACGGTCGCTCTGGCGTTCCTCCTTCTCCTGCCGATCCCGTTTCTCGGCGGGAGTGCGAACCCATGGGCGATGGCGGCGACCATCTGTCTGGGCGCCGCGCTCACAGCTCACACGGCATTGCAATTCCCGTCCGATCCGGCCTGTGTGCCTTGGGGGAGGGTGTTCTCCCGGGCGACCGCGACCCTGTTGATTGACTCGCTGCCGGCGGTGCTCGTCCTTGCCCCGCTGGGCGGCCTTCTCGCCCTCCCCTTGGCCTGGCTGGCGGCCGAGGCCGGCTTCTCTTCCTTCGTCGCATTCCTTCCTGCCCTCGCCGCCTTCTGGGCGGTCCGGCTGGGAATCGTCAACGTGATCGGCAGCGGCATCACCCAGGCGTACGGCCGGATGTACGCGCCCGACACCAACGCCGCCGTGAAGTGGCGCCACGTCTTCCGAGGCGACCTCCTCATCGGCTGCGTGGCCCTCGTCGCCGCGGGAATGTCCGTCATGGCCGCGTGGTGGGTGATGTCGTTCTCAGACGTACTCGTGCTCGGTTCCACGCCCGGCCCCGACGCGATGATCATGGGCCTGCTCGCCGTGTGCATGAAATGGGCGTCGCTCTTCGGGGGAGGCCGCCGCTACTTGGTGTTCGTGCTGTGTCTGGGTCGTCGGCTGCCGCGGCGGCTCGGGCGGTTTCTGGACTGGGCGTACAAGGGCGGTCTGCTCCGCACAGCCGGCGGCGCCTACCAGTTCCGCCACCGCGAATTCCAGAAGTGGTTGGCCGCCACCTCGACAGCGGAGGTTGGCCGGGTTAGCTGAACGGAACGTAGCTCTGGCCGTTGAGGAACAGGTACCCCTGGGGTCCGATCCCCCACCGGTACGTCTGTGATGATCCCCCCTGGGTGTAGGTCGTGAGCAGGTTCCCGTCGACCGTGAAACGGCCGACGATGCGCCCGTTGCCGATATCCAACCTGTAGGAGCCGTCCGGGTAGAAGCTATACACGGAGGACTTGAAGCCGTCGGAGCTGCCACCGCTCCAACTTCCGATCAGTGCGGCCGGGACGCCGGAGGTTCGGCCCTGGTCGACGGAGACGCCGCCGGCCGAGGCACCGGGCTCGTCGTCGCCACCCGAGGTCAGCTGTTCGTTCAGCGGCCGAAGGCTCTTCGGTAGGCGCCGGGTGTCGTGCCCAGCATGGACCGGAAGCGGCGTCGCAGGTTGACGGCGGAGGACAGGCCGACCCGGTTGGCGATGGCCTCGACCGGCAGGTCCGTCTGCTCGAGCAGGATGCGGGCGGCGGCGAGGCGCTGGGTGAGCAGCCATTTGCCGGGGCTGCGGCCGAGCTGTTCGGTGAAGCGCCGGGCGAGTGTGCGGGCGGACACTCCCGCCTGCTCGGCGAGGCGATCCACGGTCAGTTCGGTGTCGAGCCGGGTCAGGGCCCACTCCAGCAGCGGTGCGAGCGACTGGTCGGTCCTGATGGCCACGGGCTGGGCGGCGTACTGGAGCTGGCCGCCCTCCCGGTGCGGGGGCAGCACCATGCTGCGGGCGATCTGGGCGGCATAGGCGGCGCCGTGGTCGCGGCGTACCAGGTGCAGGGCCAGGTCGATGCCCGCTCCGGACCCGGCGCTGGTGGCCACGTCGCCATGGTCGACGTACAGCACGTCCGCGTCGACCTCCACCCGCGGAAACGCGGCAGCGAACTGTTCCGCACGCCGCCAGTGCGTTGTCGCCCTGCGCCCGTCCAGCAACCCGGCCTGCGCCAGCACGAACGCTCCCGTGCAGATGGACACCACCCGCGCCCCGCGCCGGTGCGCCGCGCGCAGAGTGGTCAGGATGTTCGGTGACACGGTCGCCCCGGTGGGCTGCCAGCCCGGAACGACGATGGTGTTCGCGTCCGTCAGCGCGTCCAACCCGGCCTCGACGTACATCGCGGGCCCGGTCGTCGCCGGGAGCACTCCGGGACGCTCGGCGCAGACCGTGAAGTCGTAGTGCACCGGCAGATCGGGCCGCACGGACCCGAACACCTCGGCGGCACAGGCGAGTTCGAACGGCGACTGCGGCGCGTTCAGCAGCGCGACCACTTGATGGCGGCTCATGGCAGGAATGTACCTGATGATGTCTTTCCAGACTCTCGGCCCGGGTACCCGCTCTGCGTGATCGTGGGCGCATGAGCGAAACAACGCCTACGGGCCCGTTGAAAACCACGGTCCACATCGACGACATCGAGCCAGGAGGCGTCGCTCCCGGCATCGTCCGCCGCAGGCTCCCCGCGACCGAATTCGCCACCGGCTGGCTGATCGACTTCGCCCCGGGCACCCAGTGGCCGGACGTCGACGTCCACGACACCGAAGAGCGGTACTACGTACTGAACGGTGAGGTGATCGAGGGAGAGGAACGCCATGGTCCGGGGACCTACGTGGTGTTCGCCCCGGGGAGCCGCCACCGCCCCCGCACAGAGACAGGCGCACGGATGCTGGGGGTTACGGTGCGGGCACACTGATCACGGCCCATCGTCCTCGGCCACCACGACACCACGGGCCGGTCGGGTGACCGACCGGCCGGTCGGCGCGTGCCCGGGACG
The DNA here is from genome assembly GCF_001279655.1 of Streptomyces sp. WM6372. Taxonomy (NCBI): domain Bacteria; kingdom Bacillati; phylum Actinomycetota; class Actinomycetes; order Kitasatosporales; family Streptomycetaceae; genus Streptomyces; species Streptomyces sp. WM6372. Next base: position 109,476 of record NZ_LGDB01000104.1, read on the forward strand.
GGGCCCGGACCGGGAGCAGGATGTTCGACTGTGCGGGTGGTTGCGGGCGGTGTGGACTGAAAACTCCAGCGGCGAAGAAATGCGGGGAACGAGCCCGTGCATCCTTGCGCGTACGCGAGCCGGGCTGCGCGGTACACGGCCGTAGGCGGGGCGCAGGTCACCCAGCCGGTCGCCGTAGGCGCTGGTTCACGCAACACCGTCGGCACGCCATCGAGCGCGCAGACAGGACGGCCAACCCGACCGGGTACGGGCGGTCAGATTTCCAAGGGTTTCACGCAGGAGACGCATCGGCTGGGTGGCATGTGCCGCGGCGGCTGCGGCAGTAGCACCGGGCCGCCCACCATCCCGCGGACCGAGGTCTGGCGTACGGGCAGGCGTCTCCTCTGGCCAGGAACCGCCACTCGTTCGTTCGAAGGTTTATGTCCGTGGTTTGTGGTGTGGGCCTCACATTGCGGCCTGTGAACGCCCGTTCGTGTGCCTTGGCGGTGTGGCGCCGTAACTGCTTCGGTCCTGTGGCGTGCCATGGGGAAGTGACCAGGAACCTTGGCATCGGATGGCTCAGGCGGATCGCAGATCGGCGTGCTGCCGGGCGACGTAGGCGGCGACGGAACCCGCGTTTCGCGGCGGGTGGTCCCACGGGCAGCAATCGTATGCAGTGGGTCGGCTTGGTGGCGGTGAGCTTGCCGGGGTTCGCTGCGCTGGCCGCGCTGCTGTTCACCTGGAGGCAGGTGGGGCAGGCCAGTATGGAACTACGGATCAGTGAGCAGGGACAGATCACCACCCGGTACAACGCCGCGATCAACAACTTGGGATCGCAGTCGATCGATGTACGCCTCGGGGGAATATACGCCCTGCAGCGCATCATGCAGGATTCCACGCGCGACCATCCCACGGTCGTCTCTGTCCTGTCCGCGTACGTACGTCAGCACGCCCCTCTTCCGGCCGGCGGCACCCAGAAGTCGCAGGCTACGTTGGAAGAGAACTCGCCGGATGCGGATGTTCAGGCAGTCATGAATGTATTGGCTCACCGCCGACCCGCCTTCGACAAGGGGACGAAGGTCGATCTGAGTCGCACTGATTTGAGCGGGCTGAAGTCCATGGGAACCGGCACGATCAACTTCCGCGAAGCGGACCTGACAGGGGCGGACCTCCGTGGCGCGGACCTTTCTGATGCGGACCTGAGCCTAGCGTCGCTGTTCGGCGCGAACCTCACGCAGGCAATCCTGTTGGGTACGAATCTCAGTGGTGCGCACTTGAACAATGCGATCTTGACCAAGACCAGCTTCTGCGGCACCGACACGTTCATCAACCCTGAGACTGGGAAGTCTATGTACTACTGCCCGGATCTGACCGGTGCAGACTTGGGTGGAGCCAAACTGAGTGGCGCGAGCTTGGCCCACACGAAACTGATCGGCGCATACTTGACCGACGCGGATTTGACCGGCGCAAACCTCACTGGCGCGGACCTGACCGACGCGGATTTGACCGACGCAGACCTCACGAACGCGAACTTCACTGGCGCACGTCTCAGAGGAATGACGCTCAACGGAGCGAAGGTGGAAGGTGCCCGAGGGCTGCCGTCGTCGAGCCGCTAGAGATATTCAGAGATCCTATTGGCGCTCCCGGTCACTGGCTCCTGCCTCGATCAGATGGACGGCTGCCAACGGACCAGCTCACGCCGAGCCCGCTCCTCAGCCGTCAGGCCGCTGTCATCGGGATACCTCATTCCTCCGGCATAACGCGGCCCACGACGACCGTCACTGCCCCAGGTAACCCGCACCCTTGACCATCGACGGAGAGAAGGTCGCCACCGCCCCTGACGTTGAGAAGCTGCGAGAAGCCGGGCACACCGAACTGCGTGTCGGGCTGCCCTCGCGGGGCGGCCCGTGCGCGCATGTGCGGTGGAGCCGGCCTTCCCCACCCCCTGGAACACGGTGGTCTTCCCGGACAGCACTGTTCGATGAAGGTTTCGCCAGTGCCGCTGCGAATGCTGCCTGACGGCCGGCCGACGCGGTCGCACTCGGCGAGGGTCCCGTCCAGCAGGACGAAGTCCGGATCATGCTCGCGCAGCGTCTTGAGCAGGCCAGGGGCTCGTTCGGCGAACAGGCCGGCCCCGCTGGTGCCGTACGCGTGGACGGTTCCGACGGATATCCCGAACCCGGCCACGATCCGGGCGAGGGTGTCGTGGCGGCGCAGGTGCACCAGAGCGACAAGCGCACGCCGGTGCGGCGGGAGCTTGCAGCGGCGGTCACCCTCGCGGGTAACGATGAGCACGGTGACCCACTCGACCAGGGCGTGAGGGAGGTCGAGTGCGGCAGGATAGGGAACCAACAGGGCTCCTCTGCCGGTGGGTTGAGACGTCGACACCTCCCTCAATGGCACGGGGCTTTGTGCGTTGCGGCCCTCACCTCGACCTGACCGGCATCACCCGATCAGTGGCCACGCTGAAAACGCTCAGTGGTTCCGTTCGCTCGTCGATCCGGCGCGGTATCCGCGAACAGGGGCCCACCCCAGCGCGGTTCGCATCCTGGCGG